>SBFI01000473.1 GCA_006227875.1 Acidobacteriota bacterium | reverse complement strand
CACTGCTCTCCTGAAGAAAGCCGGACGCGGGCCGGAAGCGAAGCGGCTCTGCGGGCGCCGGCGGGAGCCTGAGCCGACCGCCCTGGGGGATCGCCCGCGCGCACCCGCAGCGACCATCGGGAGACTCAACGGGGTGAGACCTAGCAGACGAGATCGGCCGGCACGGAGTCCGGCCGCTTCAGAACATGGTGGCCACCTACTCCCAGATGCGCCAGGGGGGGTTGCCTTCTTTCCAGGTGTTGTTGAGCGCCAGATAGTCCCGATAGGTGTCCATCGAGTGCCAGTAGCCGTCGTGGTGGTAGACGGAGAGCTGGCCGTCGCGGGCCAGGGTCTGGAGCGGTTGGTATTCGAGGAAGAGCTGCGGGTCGTCGTTCATGTAGTCGAAGACCTCGCGCTGAAAGACAAAAAATCCACCGCTGACCACACCTTCGGCCACGGTCGGCTTTTCGTTGAACTCGACGGCGCGGCCGTCTTCCACCAGCATCTCGCCATAGCGTGAGGTCGGATGGATTCCGGTGATGGTGGCGATCCGGCCCTGGTCCCAGTGGAATTCCAGTAGCTTGTCGATATCGATGGCCGCAACGGCGTCGCCATAGGTAAAGCAGAAGGTGTCGGTATCGATGTACTTCTCCACCAGCTTGAGGCGGGCGCCGGTGGCGGTATCTGCGCCGGTCTCGGCGCAGGTGACCCGCCACTTCTCCTCGCCGACGTTGTTGTGGAAGATCGGCCCGTCGGTGCCGTCCATGGGAACGGTGAAATCGCGCAGCATCTCGTGGAGGCGCAGAAAATACTGTTTAATCACCCATCCCTTGTAGCCTAGGCAGAGCACGAAGCGCTCGAGGTCGTAATGGCCATAGACCTTCATGATGTGCCAGAGGATGGGTCGCTCGCCGATCTCGACCATCGGCTTGGGTCGATACTCGGTCTCTTCACGCAATCGGGTCCCCTGCCCACCGCAGAGGATGACCACGGGCATGTTTTTCTTGGCGGTGCCTGTCTTGGACATGATGGAGAGTCAATTTACCACAGGCCCCATGGGCCAATGAGGCAACGCCAGGGGCCGCCGACCACGGATTGCTAGACTGCCGAGCTGAGATGGATGTTGCCCGCGGACATATGCCTCTCGGTCTGGCGCTGACCGTTGTTCTCCTGGTCTTTGCGGCATGTGGTGATCCGGGAAGCTCGGGTTCCACCGGGGGTAACCTCGGCTCGGCCGGCGAGGGCGGCTCGGGCTCGACCACTGACACCGGGAGTGCCGAGACGCCCTCGGATCTGGGCGAAGGCCTTCTGGTCTGGGAGTCCAACCGCAGCGGTGAATGGCGGATCTGGAGCCGTAACCTGGATGGCTCGGGGCTGCGACAGTTGACGGCCGATGAGCCGGGTCGGGATCACTTCTGTCCTCATATCTCTCCCGACGGCCGCCGGGTTGCCTATCTGAGTGTGCCAAAAGGCGGGCCCAGCTATGAGCCTGCGGGCGTCCACGGGGCTCTTCACCTGATCTCCGTCGACGGGACCAAGGACCGGGTGATCGTCGAATCGGCACGCTCCTATTTCGTGCACCGGGCGGTCGTCTGGCGCGGCCCGCAAACGCTGATCTATATCTCGGGCGAGACCGCCACCATGGAGCTCGACATCGAGAGTGGAGAGCGGAGAACCCTGATTGCCAAGCCACCATCCAAGGGAGGCTGGTTGATCAACGCCACTCTCACTCACGTCACCACCGGAGTGCCCACCTTCTCGGTCTTCGACCCGCAGCAGCGGCGGGTCCTGCCAAGGAGCGAGCTGGGTGGCTGTGAGCCCTACTTTACGCACGACGGCCGCTGGGGTTTCTGGATGGCCGGCGCCGGGGGGCCAATCAACCGGATCGATCTCGCCTCGCGTAAGATCTCCACGATCCTCGACAAGAACGACGTGCTGATGGAGGAGGGCCGGGGCTACGCCTACTTCCCGATGTTTTCGGCCGACGGCCGTCTTCTGGCCTACGGGGCCTCTACCGGACGGCAGCAGCACGATCAACACCGGAGCGACTACGAGATCTTTGTTGCCGAAACCGATCCGCAGACCTTGGAGCCCTTGGGCCGCGCGGTGCGATTCACCCGTCACCCGGCCACCGATCGATTTCCGGATGTCTTTCTGGCTCCGCTACCGCTAGGTCGTTTGCGGGGTGAGGCCCCGTTCACCGTGAGTCTGGAGCCGGGGGGCGCGGGTGATGCGGTCTTGGAGTGGAGCTTCGGCGACGACACGACCGCCGTGGATGCCGTCGGCGAGCACACCTACCTGGAGCCCGGTCGCTACGCGGTGGTGGCCAACCGGGACGGGAGCGACCTGCGCGGGGTGGTGGTGGTGGAGGAGGCTGCGCCACCGAAGCCGCTCGAAGTCGACCTGCTGGAAAACGGTCTGGCCGTGGCCGTGGTCTTTGACGAAGAGATCGCCATCGACGGGGCCGAGATTGGCTTCGAGTCGGGGCGCCGGATAACCGCGACGCGGGTCGGGGGCGACGGCCGCAGCCTGGTCATCGACCTCGAGGAGCGGTTCCAGGGTGTGGATCGCCTGACCGTCTCCGGGATCAGCGACCGAGCACAACGGCCCAATCTGACCGCCCCGATAGTCTTGGAGGTCGAGCCGCCCGGCTGGCCGAGCCGGCGCGACGGGCTGGTCTTTGTGTGGGAGACCGGCGATGCCGCCAACCTGGTCTTCGATCCCGAGCTCGACGCCGATCGCGCCTTCAACCTCCGGGCCGGCGGTCTGGCGCGGCTCGACGGGCACTCGGCGATGGCGCTCGACGGTGGCTCGTTTGTCCTAGAACCGGAGGAGGCCTTGCGCCTGTTGCACGCGATCAAGCAATCGAACCAGGTGACGCTCCAGGCCATCGTCCAGCCGGCGACCGCGTCACCGGCCGGTGGCCCGGCCAGTATCTCGGCCTGGACCGGCGGCAAGCGCGGATACAACTTCCGGCTCCTCCAACACGGCCGCGTCCTGGTGCTGGAGCTGCGGACGGCGCACAAGGGGTCGAAGAAAGAGCTCGAGCTGTTCGAGATCCCGGTGGATCGCCCCAGCCACATTGCCGTCACCTACACCCCGGGTCGGCTCGTCGGCTTTCTCAACGGTGAGAAGAGAGTGGAGTCGAGCGATCTGGTCGGCGACTTCTTCCACTGGCGCAATGGACCCCTGGTCTTTGGTGCCGATGGCAAGGGAGGTGGTGACTGGGCCGGTGTGCTGGAGGGGGTCGCCATCTACGACCGGGTGCTCGGGCCCGAGGAGATCGGAGAGGACCATCTGCGCTATCGGGCCAAGCTGGAGCGGCGAGTGCCGATACCCCGCCGGGTGGTCGAGGCGCGGCTGCAGACACGCTCCAAGATCCCCACCCTGGCGGAGATCTCCCCCTATCGCGAGGCACTGGTGGTTTTCGAGTACGACGTGGAGGCGACCCCGGAAGGGGAGCCCCTGCCGGACAGGATCCGGGTCGCCCACTGGGCAATCCTGGACGGCAAGACCCTGCCCATCACGCGGATCGCCGAAGGGCAGGTCTTGCGTCTGGATCTGGAGCCGTTCGAGGCCAATCCCCAGCTCGAGAGCCTCTATCTGGCGGACACGCTGACCGACGTCGGGGATCTGCCTCTCTTCTATGCCGTCGATCCGTCGGCGGGTCGTTGACTGGAACGAGCGACGAAACCGAGCCGCGATGGTCTTCAGCTCCCACCTGTTCGTCTACTACTTCCTGCCGCTGGCGCTCCTCGTCTACTACCTGCTGCCG
>SBFI01000301.1 GCA_006227875.1 Acidobacteriota bacterium | reverse complement strand
AGCTACTGCGATCGCTCTAACGCAGCGGCCGGCCTCCGTGCCGGCCGAACCTACTGGGAGTAGCCCCTAGCGGATCCCGGCTGAGAGGCTGGTGGCGAGGGTGCCTGCGGGAGGCCCCGCCTGGGTGACGGCGCAGGCCCAAAGAAGATCTGAATGTGTGGCCTACGCCTGCGCTCCGCTGCGCGCCGGCTCGACCGTTGATTCCGGTGGTCTGCGCTGTGCGCTTGCGGAGAGCCACCCTGCCGTGACCTCCCGCAGACACCCTAAACCGCCAGTGGTCTTTACCCAGGAAGCACTGGAGTTTTGGCTTTCTTTGGCACGCTCATTCGAAGCAACTGCTGTCACACCTCGCGGGGCGGTGACGGGTCGGGGGTCTGCCGACGGAGCGACTAGGCGCTGAGGAGAAAACCAGGGCACTTCCCAGGCCGTGGGGCGTGCGCGGTTGGAGCGGAGCGGCAGACCCCCGACCCGTTGCCGACCCGCCGTGGCTGCCCGGGTTCGGGACCGGAGGGGGCTCAACGGAGCGGAGCCATCTCCCGCGCAGCGGAGGGGAGCCCCCAGAGGTCACGAATCCGGGCCACCACAAAACGTGGAGACACGACCTCTTGGCCGGCACGGAGGCCGGCCGCTTCAGTTGTTGGATGACGCGTGCTCTTCGACGACGATGATCACGTCGTCGGGGTAAGGCCATTCGGTACTCTTCACGCGCCAGATGCTCGAGGGTCGCCGGGTTCGTCTGCAGAAACTCGACCTGTCTTCGCAGCTCCTCGTTCCGCTGCCGGGTCTCGTCGATTCTCCTCTCCAGCATCTGCTTCCTCGCCTCGGCCGCCGCCAGCTCGCGGTGGGCAGCCAGACCGGCGACGGCCAGAAACAGAAGCAGGGAGACGACCACCAGACCGATAACGGATCGGAAGGCGCCCGAGGTGCGGGGAGATGGAGGATCAGCGGTCACGGCTCGAGTCGGGCGGTCTGGGCGTCCTCAACCAAAGCTGCGACGAAACGCGGCTTTGCCCGGATAGGATGCTACTCCTTCCAGCTCATCTTCGATATGCAGCAACCGGTTGTACTTGGCCACCCGGTCGCTACGACAGGGGGCACCGGTCTTGATCTGGCCGGACCCGGTGGCCACCGCCAGATCGGCGATCGTGGTGTCTTCAGTCTCCCCGGAACGATGGCTGATGATGTTGGCCCAGCCGTTGGTCTTGGCCATCTCCACCGCGGCCAGCGTCTCGGTCAGGGTGCCAATCTGGTTGACCTTTACCAGCAGGGCGTTGGCCAGGGAATCACGTATTCCCACCTCGATGATCTCGGGATTGGTGACAAAGACGTCATCGCCGACCAGCTGCACCCGGCCGCCGAGCTGGGCGGTCTGCTCCTTCCAACCCGCATGATCGCTTTCGGCCAGCCCATCTTCGATCGAGACCAGCGGGTAGGCATCCAGCCAGTCCTTGTAGATCGCGATCAGATCCTTTGCTCCCAGACCCTCCAGGCCTTCACCGGGAAGCGCGTAGACGTCGTCTCCGCCGGCGGTCAGCTCACTGGCCGCGACATCGAGGGCCAGGGCGATCTGGTCGCCAGGACGGTACCCCGCTTTTTCGATGGCCACCAGAATCAGGTCCAACGCTTCGCGATTGCTCTTGAGATCGGGTGCAAAGCCCCCCTCGTCTCCCACCGCCGTCGTCAGACTCTTGTCCTTGAGCACTTTCTTCAGCGCATGGTAGACCTCGGCGCCGGCACGTAGCGCCTCGCGGAAAGTGTCGAAGCCGCAGGGCACCAGCATGAACTCCTGGATGTCCACGGAGTTGTCCGCGTGCGCGCCACCGTTGAGCACATTGAGCATCGGCACCGGCAGCATCGTCGCCGAAGGTCCGCCGAGGTAGTTGTAGAGGCGGAGCTCGCAGGCCTCGGCTGCCGCCTTGGCCACCGCCAGCGAGACACCCAGAATCGCATTGGCACCCAGCCTGCTCTTGGTGGGGGTACCGTCGAGCTCGATCATGACGCGGTCGATGAGCGCCTGGTCCCGCGCGTCCGCACCCCTGAGCTCGGGCGCGATCTCCTCCACGACATTGGCCACGGCCCGCTCCACGCCCTTGCCCAGATAGCGGTCACCGCCGTCCCTGAGCTCCAGTGCCTCGCGCGAGCCGGTAGAGGCCCCCGATGGCACCGCTGCACTGCCGCTGGCTCCGCCCGAGAGCAGACAATCCACCTCGAGAGTCGGGTTGCCTCTGGAGTCCAGAATCTCGAGCGCCAAGATCTCCTCGATGACGAACATCTCTTTTCTCCCTCCGCCGTCGTCGACGATAGTTACCTTCCCCTAAACGTCAAGGGTACCGCCAATTCCCCCAACACCTCAACCAATAATGCCACCAGGTGCGGGCTGCGACTCGCGGCAAGCCACCCGGTGGCCGGGTTTGACTAGCTTGGTGTTGTATGCGAATATCCCTGGGCCTCCGGTGACGGAGGCCTTATAATCATGACGCGGGGTGGAGCAGTCTGGTAGCTCGTTGGGCTCATAACCCAAAGGTCGCAGGTTCAAATCCTGCCCCCGCAACCAGAAACCTCCAGAGGGCTGCGCACAGTGCGCAGCCCTCTTGCTGTCTGCCGACATCGAAGCGGCGCTCGGTGCAAGAAGAAAGGGGATAAGATTCTGGTGATGGACGACACCGGCTCCCCACTCGAGACGCCGGCGCTGCTGCTGGCGATGCCCCAGGTGCTCGACCCGTTCTTCTATCGGAGCGTGATCCTGCTTCTGCGGCACAACGATGAAGGGAGCTATGGCTTCATCATCAACCGGCCCACCGAGATCGAGCTCGCCGAGATTCTGGAGGGGATGGAGATCACCTGGCAGGGTGAGCCGACTCTGATGGCGTTCTTTGGCGGCCCGGTGCAATCACAGATCGGCAGCGTCATGTTCGCTTCGGAGTCGGGAGAATGGCTGGCCAACGCCGATGACGAGGGAACAACCGAGGTCAGCCCCGGTGTCCACATTTCGCAAAGCCTAGAAGATCTGGGCCGGCTGGCGGCCGATCCACCCACGAGCTTCCGCCTCTTCCTGGGCTACGCAGGTTGGGGCCCGGGCCAGCTCATGGACGAGATCATGCGCAACGACTGGCTGACGGCACCGGTCCTGGACGAGCTTCTTTTCTCCGCCGAGCCCGAGGGTGTGTGGGCCACGGCCTTGCGGTCGGTGGGAATCGATCCCGCGGCCTTACCATCCTGGGTGCCAGGTACCGAAGTCGACAGGAGCAATTGAATATGATTCGCATGCTGACCCAGATCGTCCTCAACGGCATCGGCATACTTGTCGCTTCCTACCTGGTGCCGGGCATCGACTACCAGGGAGGCCTCCTCTACCTCTTCCTCGTGGGTCTGGTCATGGGGTTGATCAATCTGTTGGTGAGACCGATCGTGACCGTTTTGTCCCTGCCCTTGATCGTTCTGACCCTCGGGCTCTTCTTCTTCGCCATCAACGGTCTGATGCTCTATATCGCGGCCTACTTCCTGGACGGGCTGACCATCGACGGGTGCTTCTCGGCACTGCTGGGAGGCCTCGTTCTGGCGCTGTTCAACTGGCTCGTCGGGGCACTGGCTACCGAGTAGAACCTGGCAATGGTCAAACAGCAGAAGCAGGCGAATCCCGCCGGGGCGCGGATGACCCCGGGGCGTGCCCGCCGCGAATCGAAGCGGGCACGGCTGGTGAGGACCGGCACGATACTCGCGCGCCTGAAGGAGGAGTACCCGGACGCCCAAACGGCGCTCGAACACCGGGACCCGTTGCAGCTGCTGGTGGCGACCATCCTCTCGGCCCAGTGCACCGACCAGCGGGTCAACATGGTCACTCCGGATCTGTTCAAAAGATATCCGACGGCCAAGAGCTATGGGGACGCCGACCTGCCCGAGCTCGAAGAGATGATCCGCTCCACCGGCTTTTATCGCAACAAGGCCAAGTCCCTCAAGGCCCTTGGCCAGGCGCTCGGCGAGACGCACGCCGGCGAGGTCCCCGACACCATGGCGGAGCTGACAAAGCTGCCCGGCGTCGGACGCAAGACAGCCAACGTGGTTCTCGGCAATGCTTATGGGATCGACGAGGGAATTGTCGTCGACACCCACGTGGGTCGTCTCTCGCGACGGCTGGCACTCGCCGCAGACAACAACCCCGACAAGGTCGAGCGCGACCTGATGGAGCTGGTGCCAAAAAGCGATTGGACCCTGTGGGCTCACCTGCTGATCTATCACGGGCGGGCCGTCTGCAAGGCCCGCAAGCCGGCGTGTGGGGATTGTGTTCTTGTCGATCTCTGCCCGTCGGCCGAGATATAGCCTGGCTTACTCGTCGCCTTTGTGGAGGAATGTCATGACCCATGCAGGAAAGACCGCCGTCGTCACCGGTGCCAGCGCCGGCATAGGAGCTGCTACGGCTGTGGCGCTGGCCGAGGCCGGATTCTCC
>SBFI01000465.1 GCA_006227875.1 Acidobacteriota bacterium | reverse complement strand
CCCGCTGTCTCGGGTAAAGGCTGTGGGGTCTCCGGTCCAGGCGGGGGCGAGCAACTCATCGGCCTTGGCCGAGTCGAGCAACGTGGGCCGGCCGACCGCCCGCGCCATCTCGCGGCTGGTGAAGATCTTGGGATGGCAGACGGGATAGGTCTTGCCGGTCGTGTCACTGCCGTCGGCCGCTACCAGCGCCGCTGCCAGATCCGGGGCAAAGAGCGCTGAGAGCTCCTGCTCGCCGCTGCCGAGAGTGGAAGCCAGCGCCAGCATTGCCGCCGCCTTGAAGGCGCGGAGGACCTCGGTGTCCCCCGGCCCGTAGACGTGCCGCGCGTGTTTACTATTGCAGCCGCCCGAGGAACTCACTGCGGTCTTCGCGGACTTCGGCGTCCAAGGCCCGCATCCGTGAGAGATAGAAGAGCAGGATCCTGGAGTCGAAGAGCCAGGAGACGAAGAGGAAGAGCAGGCACTTCAAGACCAGGGCGACGAAGGTGAGGATGAGCATCAGCTCGTAGTGGTACTGGAAGACCGGCCAGGCCCCCTGGATGGCGGCATAGAGATATAGCAGGGCGATGACCACCGTCGGTGGCTCGACGTATTTGCTGTCCATGCGGCCGACGAGCAGAGCCAGTGCCGTGCCCTGGGCAAAGCCGCTCAGCCAGCCGAACCACTGCTGGGTCGACCAGGGGATTCCGAAGAGCACGGTTCCAGCCTCGAGCAGCGAAACCAGCAGAGCAAAGGCGAGCCAGGCCTCGGTAGGCAGCAGTCGCCGGCGAGTCAGATCCTCCTCGATAGTCGGTCTCGCGACCACTTCGTAGCACAGCAGGAGGAGGACCGTAGCCCCGTTCTGGAAGAGATTGAGCACCACCACCGACCACCGGGTGGCGGTGCCAGGGTCGGTATCCGCCGTGGGCAGCAGCCCCAGGGCAGCGGTCACGGACAGCGCGAGATACAGAAAGAGCCAGAAGATCCACACTGCTCCCCAGTAGCGGCGAAAGTCGCCAGCCGCCTGGAAGGCGATGCGGTGACCCACCGGCTCGTCATCCAGCGCTGCTGCCGTCGTCCGCAGTCGTGGAAGTTGGGTCAGCAGGATCAGAATCACCGCGAAATGGGTGATCTGGACAGCGGGTGAGATCGAGCCGGTCTTGAGGCTCTGATAGAGGAAATCGGCGGTCAGCAAGGCGCCGACCAGTCCGATCCAGAGGCTCAGGTTCCCCAGCCGCCAGAGCCAGGCCCCGAAAGTGGGGGAGCGCGGTCCGCGCCGACGTGGCGCCCGCGGGCGGGTGAGGGACCCCACCGGCAGCTCGAGCACCTCGGCCAGAATCTCGATGGTCTTGCGCTGCGGCAGCCGGGGACCGTAGATGGCGTTGGTGATGGTGTTTTTGGTGAGCGGGGTGCGGCGCTCGACCTCGGCGATCGAGAGCGACAGCTCCTCGAGCCGTTCGAGGATGACCTTTCCCTGCGGGGTCGGTCGTCTCTTTCCCTCGACCATGGAGCGATTCTACTGAGGTTGGCGCCCCGTCCCCGTCATTGATCCGACGTTGAACTCCTTTTGCCCCTACTTTGGTGCGGTATTTGGGCGGCGATCGGCCTAACCTGGAATGGATGAGCCAGACCGAACCAGAGCAGCAGGGACAGGGGCGCGGTCAGTGGAGCCGGATGGGTTTTATCCTCGCCGCCTCGGGCTCGGCCATCGGGTTGGGCAATGTTGTCTTCTTTTCTGCCAACGCCTATCGCTTCGGCGGTGGCGCCTTCTACCTACCTTATCTCCTGGCCTTGATGGTGATCGGGATTCCCCTGATGATCCTCGAGCTCGGTCTGGGACACCAGGAGCGCCGCGCATTCCCCCAGGCCCTACAGCGGGTGGCGGGCAACAAAGGCGAGCTCCTCGGCTGGTGGGCGCTCGCCAATACCGGCCTCATCGCCCTCTACTATGTGGCGATCCTGGGCTGGGTGGTGGGGATGTTCTTCGGCTCGATGGGTGCGCTCTGGGAGTCGACCTTCCCGACCCCCGGCTTTGCCGCCGACGAGCTGCCCAATCCGTACGGCTATTTCTTTCATCTGCTATCCAGCTGGAAACCCGTTTTGTTTGTCGGTCTGGTCTGGCTCGCCAACGGCTGGATCGTGCGTCGGGGGACCCGGTCGATCGAGCGGGCAGTCAGAGTATTCGTACCCCTCATGTGGGTGCTCATGCTGGTGCTCGTCGTCCGCGGCCTCACCCTGGCCGGGGGTCCGCAAGGGGTCTGGTATCTCTTTACCCCCGATCTGCGCCTCATGCGTGAAGTGTCGGTCTGGCAGGGGGCCTTCAGTCAGATCTTCTTCACCCTGTCGTTGGGTTTCGGCGTGATGACCGCCTATGCCTCCTATCTGCCGCCAAAAAGCGACCAGACCAACAATGCCGTCGTCATCTCTTGTCTCAACTGCGGTTTCGAATACATCGCCGGTGTCGCCGTCTTTGCGATTCTGTTTGTCTTCGCCGCTGTCCCTCAGGCCAGCACCATCTCGATGATGTTCTTTATCGTGCCGCAGGGGATCGCGCAGCTCCCGGGCGGGGGACCGGTAGTGATCGGCTTCGGTCTGCTCTTCTTCCTGCTGCTGCTGCTGGCCGGGCTCTCGTCGACCGTCTCGCTGGTCGAGTCCCTGGCTTCGGCTCTCATCGACAAGTTCCGGTTCTCCCGCCGCCGGGTGGTCGTCGGTATCTGCGGTTTCGGTGCAGCGGGAAGCTGTCTGTTCGCTCTGCCTCATGTCGTCGATCCTGCCATCGTCAACGACGGCACTCTCGGTTTGACCCTGCTCGATCTCGTCGACCACTGGGCTTTCAACTACGGGCTGCTGGTCGTCGGCCTGTCGGAGTGTCTGCTGATCGGCTGGGTCTTTGGTGTCGATCGGATCCGCCGCCGGATCAACAGCTCTTCGGTCTGGCGGCTGGGGCGTTGGTACAACTGGCAGATCCGGTGGCTCATCCCGGGCGCGATCCTCGTTGTGCTGGCCTCGTCAGCCTGGCAAGAGCTGAGTGCCGGTCTCTACGGATCCTCGTATGCAGCCAACTTTGCGGCGGCCTGGCGGTGGTTGGCTGCCTCGCCGAAGTTCGTGCTGCTGTTTTGGCTGATCGTTCCTCTGCTGGTGGCCTGGCTGCTGACGAAGCGCAGGGTGTCGAACCGAAGGGCGGCGGCCATCGGCAAAGAAGACGAGAAAGGTGATTCAAATGACAGAGCTCTCCAGACCGGTCGGGCTGGCGGCCCTCCTGCTCCTGTGGGCGGCAGCACCGGTGTGGAGCCAGATCGTCGTCTCGCCTGAAACTGTCACCGCCGGCGCGCCAGTCACTCTGTGGATGAAGGGCATCGGTGGTCCGGTCGGCGATGTGCCGATGACGGTCATCTACCGGCCCGGGAGTCAGGTGGAAGGCAGGGTGGAGCTGGGCCGGACCGCGGACACGGGAGCGCTCGTCTGGGTGCCCGCGAGCCCGGGACTGGTCAGAGTTGTGGCCGAGCTCCCCGAGTCGGGATCGACCGCACAAGCGACTCACGTCCGGGACATCGCCGTGCGCTTCGCGGTGGTACCGGGGTCGGGGCTCGGGATCTTGATCGCGGCCGGGGTGCTGCTCTTCGGCGGAGTGGCCGTGGGCCTTAGGCGAACACTGCTGCAGTAACCCGATCTCCGCTAGTCGGCTCTCGGCGGCAGCCAGCCCTGCTCCCGGTACCAGGCGACGGTAGCGCGCAGGCCGGTCTCGAGATCGTGGGTCGCCTGCCACCCGCTGTCTCGGGTAAAGGC
>SBFI01000284.1 GCA_006227875.1 Acidobacteriota bacterium | reverse complement strand
TGGGGTGGCAACGTCGAAGCCTTCAAGAAGGACAACACGGGTCGGGCGGTGGAGGACGCGGTGGCCGAAGCGGTCGACTGGATCATCCTCCAGCTACCGTCGATCCCCTGGACCGGCACCGTGGCCCTGGTCAAGGAGGGCCAGGTCTATGTCAACCGTGGAACCCGGGACGGGGTGGGCACGGGCGACACCTTTGTCGTCGGTGAAGTGGACGTCATCCGCGACCCGGACACCGGTGAGGTTCTTGACGAGAGCATGAACGAGATCGCCCGTCTGCAGGTGCAAACCGTCAAGGAGAAGCTGGCCATCTGCTCGGTGACCGCCGGCAATGGTGCCGCGGTCGAGCGCGGCATGACCATCCATCCGCTCCAATAGGGTCGAAGCGGCCGGCCTCCGTGCCGGCCGTTATCGCTAACCGGTTCAAATTCTGGACTATGGGCGCTGTTACCTGGGCGTCTATCGTGGCCCGGTTTCGGAACCTCCGGGGGCTCCCCTCCGCTGCGCGGGAGATGGCTTCGCTCCGGTGAGCCCCCTCCGGTCCCGAATCCGGGCTGGCGGGGCGGCCGCCTGGTCCGCGGGTATTCGATCCGGCTCCGCGGCGAAGACGACGCTACGCCGGCCCGAACACCCGCGGACTGACGGCGGCCACTGCCGTGAGCCCTGGCTCCCCCTCCCGCCCCGGCCGGCACGGAGGCCGGCCGCTTCGAAAAAGGGTATTTCTTTCCCCTAAGCCCCTAAGCCCCTAAGCCCCTAAGCCCCTAAGCCCTAAGCCCACAATTGCGTGGCGGCCCTTACGGCCCCGTATTGCTCCCTTCCTGGTCTTCGGCCCTCTTCTTCGCCCTCTCTTCCGCCCACTTCTTTCGCCAGTATTCCTTTTGCCACTTGTTGACGTTGCGGTTGTGCTCGGCGAGGGTGGTGGCAAAGACGTGGGAGCCGTCGTTGCGGCTGACAAAGAACAGGTAGGGGACGTCGGCGGGTTGGGCGGCCGCCCGAAGGCTCGCGAGCCCGGGAGAGGCAATGGGTCCCGGGGGCAAGCCAGGATAGACGTAGGTGTTGTAGGGAGAGTCGATCTTCAGATCCTGCCGCCGGATGTTGCCGTCCCAGACTCCGGCCTGCTTCAAGGCGTAGATCACCGTGGGGTCGGCATAGAGCGCAATGCCACGCTCCAGCCGGTTGCTGTAGACACCGGCGACCATGGGTCTCTCTTCATCGACCCCGGCCTCCTTTTCGACGATCGATGCCAGAACGACAAGCTCGCGAACGGTGCGCTGGTCCTCCTCGGCGAGCAGGGGCCGGACCTCCTCCTCCCAGCGACGGCGGAAGGTGGTCACCAGGGTCGCGACGATGTCCTCCTCCACGGTGCCGCGGGCAAAAGCATAGGTGTCCGGGAAGAGGTAGCCCTCGAGGTCGATGGCCTCGGGATCCAGATCGGCGATCGACGCCGGTGAGGACATGAGCTCGGACAGGCGGGCGCGGTCGCCAAAACCCTGCTCGGCGATCTGACTCGCGGTCTCCTCCAGGGTCAGACCCTCTATGACGACGACCGGATAGGTGACCACTTCGCCGCGGATCAGAACATCCAAGACCTGAGGGGTGGTGGCGGCTTGCTGGAAGCGATACTCTCCCGCCATCAGGGGTGGGTCTTCGAGTCGATGAACGAGGTAGAGCCGCGCCAGGAGAGCATTGGCCAGAACCCCTTTCTGCTCGAGCAGCTCGAGGATGCTACGGGCATCCATACCCTCTTGAATCTCGATCAGCAGCTCAGGCCCGGCAAATTCCCTGAAGGGCTGGTTCAGGGTCCGCCACCCCCAGTAGCCGAGAGCTGCGGTCCCGGCCAGCAGCACGACTACCAGTACGAGTACCGCCGCCAGCAGCTTCTTCACGAAGCGTCGGTCCTCCGCTCTCGATCGAGGGTCTGTTGGAGGAGAATCTGAGCCGCCAGGGCATCGATCCTCTCCGGGTGTCGACGGAGATCGACACCTGCCTCGCGCAGACGCTCTTCGGCCTCGACCGAGGTCAAGGATTCATCCACCAGCTGGCATGGCAGGCCGGTCTCCTGATGCAGCTTGCGGGCAAAGCTGCCGACGCGCTCGGCGGCTGTCCCCCGCTGGCCATCGAGACCGACGGGTTCGCCGACAACCAGCCTTTCGATCCCTTCCCGGCGGGCGATGTCGGAGATGCGCTCGATGGCCTCACGGTCGCTCTTGCGGATCAGCGTCTCGAGGGGGGTGGCCACGTTGCCATCCGGGTCCGAAACCGCAAGCCCGATCCGCTTTTCTCCAAAGTCGATGCCCAGAGAGCGCATGATGAGCAGCAAGCGTAGCAGGGATGGTCGGGAGCCCAAAAAGAGAGCATTTTGAAGCCAATCCGGGATGTCTGCTGTGCTAGCATGAATCGTCCCGAATCCGCTGGCTTTCCGGCGACAGGCGCTCTCCTGTTGGGGCTGCCGCCAATACTTCGAGAGTCGCGGAAGAACCACCTGAACGACTTTCACAGGGTGAGGATTACATGCAAGATATCGTGATCCTGAGTGCTGTGCGTACACCTATTGGAGCCTTCCAGGGAGCCTTCAAGAGCGTGCCGGTTCATGTGCTCGGATCGCGTGCTCTCGAGGGTGCCATCGAGCGTGCCGGCGTCCAGCCCAACGACATCGATCAGGTCTACATGGGCTCGGTGCTGACTGCAGGTGTGGGTCAGGCACCGGCGAGACAGGCCACTCTGGGGGCCGGTTGTCCCGTCTCCACGGGAGCCGTGACCGTTGGCAAGGTCTGCGGCTCGGCGATGCGCGCCGTGATGACCGGGGCCAACGATCTTCGCTGCGGCGACTTTGCGCTGGTGGCGGCGGGTGGCATGGAGAGCATGAGCCGGGCGCCCTATCTGGCGGCCGGTGTACGCGACGGGCTCCGTCTCGGTCACGGCAAGCTCATCGACTCGATGATCCACGACGGTCTCTGGGACCCCTACAGCGACGTCCACATGGGCAACTGTGGCGAGAAGTGCGCCGCACACTACAACTTCTCCCGCGAAGACCAGGATGACTTTGCCCGCGAGAGCTACCGACGGGCCCGCGAAGCCACCGAAAAGGGGTTGGCGTCGGCGGAGATCGTGGCGGTGGAAGTCCCCCAGCGCAAGGGAGACCCGATACGGGTGGAGAAGGACGAGGAGCCCTTCCGGGTCGACCTCGACAAGATGTCCAAGCTCAAACCCGCTTTTCAGAAGGACGGCACGGTGACACCGGCCAATGCCAGCAAGATCAACGACGGCGCGGCGGCCCTGGTCTTGACCACGGCGGAAAACGCGAAGCGGATGGGGAAGAAACCCATGGCTCGAATCGTGGCCCAGGCGTCGGTGGCGCAGGACCCGGACTGGTTTACAACCGCACCGGTGGCGGTGGTGCGCAAGGTCCTGGAGCGGGCCTCCCTCGAGCCCGATGACATCGATCTCTGGGAGGTCAACGAGGCGTTTGCGGTGGTGGCCATGGCTTTTGTGCACGACTTGCAGCTGTCGGCCGATCGCGTCAACGTCCGCGGAGGGGCCGTGGCCCTCGGCCATCCCATCGGTGCCTCGGGGGCGCGCATTCTGGTCACCCTCCTGCACGCCATGGAGGAGCGCGGCGCCCGGCGGGGCTGCGCGGCAATCTGTATCGGCGGCGGAGAGGCAACGGCACTTATCGTCGAGAGAGCTGCATGAGGCCGCTCGCGGCCGTCCTCTGGCTCTGGCTGTTGGCCTGTCCGCTCGCGGCGCAGTTCGACGAGGTCGAGCCC
>SBFI01000321.1 GCA_006227875.1 Acidobacteriota bacterium | reverse complement strand
GCCCAGCTGACCAGCGCGTTGACGCTCTACGAGGACTGCAAGGGTCGGATTGCGGAAGGCGTGGCGGACAAAGACCTCTTCCTCGACATGGAGAACGTCTGGCAGATGCTCGTCAAGACCGGTGTGGCCGGCGTGCGTACCAAGAGCATGGTCGATGCCGAGTTGACGGGATTCGCGGGATAGGACAAGTCATCTTCTGGAGTGCCCGAGCCGGTGACACCTGCGGCCACCGGCTCGGGGCCCTCTCTCTTTTCTTTCTTCTCGCCGTTGTTCTCCCCGGCACTGGAGGTGCGGAGATCCATCGGATCTCGGCTGGGGAGAAGATCACACCGATTCTGCAGCAAGCGAGAGCAGGCGACACCATCTGGTTGGAGCCCGGGGAGTACCTCGAGAACCTGGTGATCGATGTTCCCGTGACCCTGACCGGAGAGGGTCGCCCTCATCTGCGTGGTGGATACCAGGGCGTGCCGATTCACATCAAGGCGCCGGGCACGGTGATCGACGGACTGAGAATCAGCGAGGCGGGCACGCGACTGATGGAGGACATGGCTTGCATCCTCGTCGAGGCGGACGGGGCGACGATCAGAAACTCCGTTATCGACGAGCCTCTCCACGGCATCTACGTCAAGGCCGGGAATGGGACTCGCATCGAGGGCAATCGCATCGAGGGGCGCCTCGATCTGATCGAAGAGGATCGCGGCAACGGTATTCATCTCTGGAACAGCCGCGACAACTTCATCCATGACAACGAGATCCTCAACGTCCGCGACGGCATCTACTTCTCCTTTGCCGACGCGACGGTCGTGACAAAGAACCACATTCACCGCGTCCGCTACGGGCTCCATTACATGTACTCCAATGACAACGTCTTCGAGGACAACCTGTTCGAGAACAGCGTGGCCGGCGCGGCTCTCATGTATTCGAGTGACATTAAGTTCCTGCGCAACATATTCGCCCGTTGCCGGGGGTTTCGGTCCTATGGAATCCTCTATCAGTCGATGGACGACACCGAGGCCCGGAGCAATCTGGTGCTGGACAACAGCCGGGGGATTTTTCTGAACAACAGCGCCAGAAACCTGCTGCTGGGCAACGATGTCGTCGACAACGATCTGGCGATTCAGTTGAATGGCGACCAAGGAGGCAACGTCGTCGCCGGCAACAATTTCATCAACAATCTGAGCGAGCTGCTGCTCGACATCGGTCGCCCCGAGATCGATTGGGAGGACACCGAAGGCGGGAACTTCTGGACAGGTTATCGGGGCTACGATCTCGACGGTGACGGCATCGGCGACCAACCCCATACAATCCAGAACGTGTTCCAGGTGCTGGAGAACGACTATCCCGAGGTTCGGTTCTATCTGTTCAGCCTGGCGGCTCGGATACTGGAGATGGCAGAGCAAGCGCTGCCGATTCTCGAGCTCGGCAAGGCACAGGACCTCTCACCCCGCTTCAGACCGGTGGTCAACGACCAGGTTCCCTGGGTAATGGTGCAGCAGAGCTACCACCGGGGTAACAAGGGGGCGGCTCTGGTCTATCTCCTGGCAACGGCCATTCCGCTTTTGCTGTTGTTTCGCATAGGGCGAAGAAAATGAGCGGCCAAGAACCCATGGTTTGCCTCGAAGAGTTCGAGAAGTGGTACGCAGTCATCCATGCGGTAAAAAACCTGGATCTAGAGGTTGGCCGGGGCGAAGCCTTTGTTCTCCTCGGCTCGAACGGGAGTGGTAAGTCGACGATTCTGCGCGCTGTTGCCGGGCTGCATGCACCCTCTTCCGGTCGTGTGATCGTTGACGGCATCGACGTTGCCGAGGATCCGCTCGCGGCTCGGGGGCGAATCGCTTACCTGCCCCAGCGGGTGGTTCTGCCCGACTTGCTCACCGGCCGTGAGGTGCTGAGCTTCTACGCTGGTCTCAAAGGGGCCGATCAACGGCGGGTCGGGGAGGTTATCGAGCTCATCGGTCTGGACGAGGATGCGGATCGCTTTGCGCGCGAGTACTCCGGCGGCATGCTCCAGCGGCTGGGACTCGGCATCACGTTCCTGTGTGATGTGCCGCTCTATCTGTTGGACGAGCCGACCCTGAATCTGGATCCGGGCGGTGTCGAGCAATTCCGGCGTTGGATGGAAGACAGGGTTGCCGGCGGAGCCACGGTGCTGTTCACCTCTCACATCCTCCAGGAGGCACTGAGGCTGGCCGATCGGGTGGCGGTGATGGCGGAAGGAGAGTTGGTGAAGGTGGAAGAGGTCTCCGGGTTCAGAAACCGAGTGGTCGGCGCGACCACCGTCAGCGTTGTCGTCGACCGGCTGACCGAGACGATGGTCGAGGCGGCGCGCGAGGCCGGCGCCGAAGAGGCCAGCTGGAACGACAAGAGCTACTCGTTCCGGGCGCCACCGGAGAAGCGCCAGGCAGTCATCCGGGCCATCGAGAAGGCCGGTGGCTTTATCGAGGAGCTCCACACCGAGCCACCCAACTGGGAATCACTGGCTCAGTTGGTCTCAGAGCGTTGAGGTGGACTGATGAGATTCGTATTCACCCACAGGGCATCCTTCACCGCGATAGTGGTCTTTATGGCCCTGATCGGCGGCTGCGGAACAGACCGGGAGCCCGAGATCGCCTTCGGCATCGACGGCTGCTCCCAATGCGGCATGAGAATCGACAACGGGAAGGAGGCGGCGGGGTATCTGGTCGATCGGGAGTTCAGCCCCTTTTGCTCGACGGGGTGTCTGCTCGAGGGCTATGAGAGCCGACGCCGGCAAGGCCGGCCTATGCCCGACCGGATCCTCGTCTCCGACTACGAAGGATCGGGTCTCCACACCGCCGAAGAGATGACCTTCCTGTTGACCGACAGCCTTCCCACAGTCATGGAATGGGGGATCCTCGGCTTTGTCGATCGTCAAGCGGCCCTGGCACACCGCCCGAGCGAGGAGGAGCGACTGGTCGACTGGATCGGGCTCCGTGCAACTCGCGGTGAGCCCGACCGGACGATCAACCTGGTGCTCCGGCCGGAAGGTCTGACGCCCGAGACAATCCAACTGGAGAAAGGCTCGCTGGTCGTCTGGGAGGTCGAGGGCCGGGAGCTCGAGACCGATCAGGTGTTGGTGGTTCGCGGCTACGAGCACCTGGGCGAGATCGTGGTCCCGGCCGCCGGCACCGCTGTGACCTTCCGGATGCTGGCTACCAAGCCGGGGGAGGGGTTCCCGTTGATTCGGGAGAGCGACGGTGCGGTAATGGGACGGGTCAGGGTCACGGGTGCACACACACCCGACGAGGAGGCCATGTGAGCCGTCCCGTCTGGTGGATCGCCAAGCAGGAATTCACCCTCAACCGGCGCAACCGGTGGGTGGTCTCCTTTGCGGCGATGTTTGCCCTGTTGACCTTGCTGATCTCGATGTTTGGCATGGTCACTTCCGGCTACTCGGGATTCCAGGACTTTGTCCGTACCTCGGTCAGCGTCGTCAACCTGGCCGGCTTTGTCGTGCCGCTCTTTGCGCTGCTGCTGGGCGTTTTCAGCTTCCTCTCCCATCAGGAGCACTTGGAGCTGATGGCCACCCAGCCGCTCTCCCGGGCCAAGATCATTCTTGGCAAATATCTCGGTCTGGTGCTGAGCGTTGTCGGCGCGACCCTTCTCGGTCTGGGTCTGCCGGGGGTCGTCTTCTCTCTGGCCGTCGGCACCGAAGGGGCGATGCAGTACGCCGCCGTGGTGCTGCTCGCCCTGCTCCTGTCCGTGGTCTTCTCGGGGCTGGCGATCCTGATCGCGGTGTCGACCCAG
>SBFI01000066.1 GCA_006227875.1 Acidobacteriota bacterium | reverse complement strand
TTAGAAAACGAATTCCAGCATGAACCGCAGATCGTACTCCGTTCCCTTCGAGGGGCGGAGGACGTTCTTGAAGAACTGGAGCGAGACGTTGACCTTCTTTCCCAGATGCCGCTGAAACCCGCCACCGACCGGAAAGTAGATCTTCTCTCCCGAAGACTTGTTCCAGTAGACCGAGATGCCGTAGGGCACGTAGACGGCGTCCCACTTGTCGTTGATCGAGTAATAGGCGAACGGCTTGGCCATGAAGTAGTTGACGCTCTCGCGATCCGAGTCCCCGGCTACCGACCAGAGATTCAGGGCGATGACACCGGCAAACCAACGGCCGGCCTCGTACTCGTAGTCGAGGCTCGGTCCCAGCGACCACTTGCCGGTGCCGAGCGAATCAGCCGAGGCTGTCGGCAGCTGCGTGGCACCCCCCCAGGCGAGGTGGTGCTTGCCGTGGGCCTTGCCCTTCTTCGACACCCAGAATCCCATCAAGAGATCGCTGATTCCAGTTTTGACCTCGATACCCGGGAAGATGTTGCCGGGCGGCTGGCCGGGGATCGGCCGCGGGTAGTCGGCGACCTCGAGATAGCTGATGTTCTTGATCGAGTACTTTCGCGTGTCGATGTAGCTCTCGAGCTCGATCCCCAGCGTCTCCGCTTGGTCGCTCTCGGGCAGGAAACTGATGAAGAACCAGTTGCGGTTCGACCCGACGTAGAAGCCCCTATGGTCAGGGGCCTCCCCGTGCTCGTTGCCATGGGTCTCCTCCTGCTCCCCTGCCGCAGCGTGCAAAGGCACGGGTAGCAGGGCGGCAAGAATCCAGAGGAGACCCATCAAGGGCCAGCATCTATGTTGGCGCGTCAGAAAGGACATCGACAGTTCTTCTGTCTACCTCGGCATGCCGCAGGATCACCTCACCTCGATACCAGGTAAAGCTCCCGGTCGCCCAACGGCTGGACCGGACGGTAGTTGTCGTGCAGGTGCGAGGTCAACTCTGCCATCTGTTCGGGTGAGATCTCGCGTGTCTCACCCATGACGATCCACAGCACCCCCTCCGAGCAGGGCGGTGTCGTCAGCGATCCCTCGTAGGCAAAGTACTCATCGGGAAGCGGACGCAGCTCGGTCATGTCGAGGTCGAGATTCTCGAGGCGCCGCGTCTCGCCGGGGTGCTCGGGCAGGGCGTCGAGAATGACGTCGAGCAGCGGCATGTGCTCCCCCTCCTCCACCATCACCCCGAGAACGGCGAGCCGGCCCGCGGCCGACTTGTGGACAAAATGGACTTCGAGCGGCGCGTGCCTGCCCTCGAAGGTGTGCTCGCTCGGCGCGTGGAAGTGATACTGCACCAGCTCGAAATGTTCGTCGCCGACATCGAGCGCCATCGGCACGTCGTTGGTGACCTGGATCGTGTGACCGTTGTCGATCAGGTCCATGACGCGGGCCCGTTGCTCGACCGTTAGCACCGGTGTCGTCAGCCGCCGCTCGAGCGGCACCGTGCCGCCCGGTATTCGATCGGTGACTGCTCGACACCCTGGCCACAGGCCGCAAAATCCGGGCTGAGATCGGCCCAGTGTTCCGGCCCCTCCTCCCCCTCGTACCCCCAATGCACCTCGGCTTCCTCGACCTGCTCCGGTGCCTTGGCCACCGGCGCTGCCTCCTCACGCGCCGCTGGTTGACACCCCCCGAGGAACACCACTACCGCTGCCGCCACCAATAGCGAGAAATTGTCAAAGCGTCTCATCCGTGTTTCCCTTCTTTCACTGCTCACTGCTCACTGCTCACTGCTCACTGCTCACTGCTCACTGCTCACTGCTCACTACGGTGTGTACCAGATCGGGCTCGTATACGCCCGGTCCTGGTGCTGCATCGGTACCCGCTCGGGCATGGTGATGCCGAAGAAGTTCGCATCAAAGGCCTGCCAGGTCGGGGTCGGGATCTCCAGCACCCGGGCGTAGTAGACGGCCCGATGCTTCGGGTCGAAGTCGGGGTCGGTCCACACCGCGCGCAAGATGGCATCGCCGATGTTGTTGAGATAGGTGGCGTTGGCGACGTCGACCGTGTTGCCGACCGGTGTCCTGCAGCGACCGTCGGCGCCGATCGTGCGACCGTCCGAGACCGCCACGTCGTAGATCCGCTCGTGACGCTCTCCCTTGGCGTCGACCCACCCCTTGACGATCTGGATGCGATCGAGGTTGGCACCCCAGGGATCCTTCATGGCGCCGACCATGAAAGTCGGAGCCTTCTGGCCGGTGACCTTTGCTGGTAGGTCGCTACCCATCGCCACGCCCTTGGCGTAGCCGATGGCGATGGCGTCGGGTCGATAGATGTCGTCTTCGGCATAATCCCAGCCACCGAAGAAACGGACCGCCATCCGGCTACCGGTGGTGGCGAAGACCTCTTTCTTCTGCATGGCGTCGAAAAGCGCCTCGCGGGTGTTCTCGCGCGCCCACACCGCCATCAGACCCGAGGCCAGTGACTCGTACTCGAAGGTCGAGAGCGAATCGTCGCCGCTCATCGCCTTGATCACGTAGTGCTCCCAGCGATCGGGCGAGGGTTCGGCCGAGGGCATCTTGCCCCAGAAGTTCTCCTCGCGAGTGGTCATCATGCCGGTGTGGGAGTCGGTGGCACCGATCATTCCGAACTTGAAGGGGTTGGCGCCGAGCTTCTGCTCCTGTTGGAGGCCGACCTGGAGAGCGGTACGGGCATACTCGTACTGGAGCATCCAGTCTTCTTTGGGCTTGAAGCCGGCGATATCACCCTTGTCCCAGGTGCCGTAGTCGGCCCACTCGTCGGTGGTTGAGAGGGTGGGATGGGCTTCGCCGTCGCCTTTGATCTGGGTGACCTCGACCAGCGGCTCCCAGCGCATCCGGGTCTCGGCGTACTCGCGATCGATCGGCTGGCCGTTGAGCCTCTCGATATTGAACATCAAGCCGTTCGAGAGGTTGCCGTTGTGCGGGATGGCGAGCACGGTGCCCCCCGTATCCCGCTCGTAGGCTGCCATGTACTCCCAGAGCTTTTCGGGGTCCTCCGAGTCGAAGGTCGAAAACGGCAGGACCTGCCCTGCCTTGTCACCACCGTCTTTGAAGAAGACCACGCGGTGGAGGTTGCTGGGGTTGTCCATGTTGTTGATAGAGGTCCACTCGAAGCCGATGAGCGCTGTGAACCTTCCGGGCTCGTTGAATTTCTCCGCCGCGGCGATCTGCCGATCCCAGACCGTTCGAGTGATCTTCGGGTTGTCGATCTGGTCGGTGTTCGTGGCCACGGCCTCCGAACCCCATTTGATGAAGGCCTCGTAGCCCTTGCCGGCCTTGACCATGTCATGGATCTCCCGGCCCCAGGGACTCTTGAGCAGCTCCGGGTTCGACTCCTTGATCATCGGTGCCAGCCCCAGATTCTCGGCGTGATCGGAGACCACCAGGAAGTCGAGCGGCCGGATCAGCCGGGCGCGTTGGCCGGTGCTGGTGGTGACCACTTCGCCGAGGGCAAAGCGGTAGGCATCTTCCGGTGTCAGCTTGTTGCCGATCATCCCGGAGTCGGTCGAATAGCCGGTATGGAGGTGGGTGTCCCCCCAATAGAGCCCCTCGGCGAAACTGGCGTCGCTGGCTGTGCGCTCAACAAACGGCGAATAAATCCTCTCGGGCTCGGGTAAGTCGGCCTTGTCCGGGCTGACCCCGGTCTGCGCCAGCGCCATACCCGACGCTGCCAGGGCCATAACGACCCCAAGAAATGATGTCCTCTGCAATCTCATTTGAAACCTCCTTCTGAGGCGGTTTTGCCTTGTGCAAGGTCCGAATTCTAGATGACTTCGGTTCGTGGGTCTCCTTAACTCGACTACTCCAGATCCTTGGTATTTCAGGAGTTCTTCCTCCCTGGAACACGAAAGGGGATCCCAAAGGCGATCCTGAACACGCTGTCGGGAGCGCCGTCCGGTTTGAGGGCGTTGCCATAGGCTTGAAGTGAGATGTTGAGCGGCGTCGGTTTGAAATTGAAACTCTTGCCGATCCCACCACCGAGCGGTACGAGCCACCGTTGGCCCGAGCTCGCGTTCCAATTGGCCGTGATTATGGGCGCGTAGATAAAGAACCAACCCTTCCCAAGCCGGCATCTGACAAGTCCACGCGCCATCAGCTGGTTGACCTCCGCCCGGTCGGAATCTCCGGCGAAGGACCACCGATTGCCGGCGAGCAACCCGAGGTGCAAGGGTCCCGATTCGTAGGCAAGGCGCACAGCCGGGCCCGCCGACCACTTAGCGCTGCCGAGGACATCATTGGTGGCGGTGGGAATGCCGAACATCGCACCTAGGCCCCACATCAGACCTTTCGACCTGTTTGGGGTGTAGAAGATGGCATCGGTGAAATCTGTCAGCCCGAAAACCTTCTCACCCGGGATCGGCTCCGGATTGCCCGGAGACCCCGGTATCCCGCCTGGCGCATCCGCCAGCGAGATGAGGGCAACGTTGACCAACTTCCAAGTATCCCCCACCAAAATAGAGTTGACCGGGAGGAAACGCGCGATCAAGGCGTTGCCGTTGGCGGCTCCTGAGTCGTAATCGAATTCGATCGGCAGCAAGAAGACTTTCTCTGCGTCGGCAGGTTTCTCGGGGGGCGAGTCCGCGGCCGCTGCCGGATGAGCGGGACATATCAAGATCGCTCCCAGGGCGCACAAGCTTAGGCCACCCGGCCGGCACTGAGACCTGCCGCTTCGATTCCACCGACACCAACCCCCCCTTTTAGTTCTCATCCTCTTTGTCTTCGGTGTCCTTCTCCGGCGGCTCTTGCGGCATCGGCTCGCGGGGGAGCATCTCGTCGCGCATGGCGGCGTGATAGGCGAAGGAGGCCATTACTACCGACGCCTGCATCAGATCCTCACGCTGGGCGTGGTCGTAGACGTCCAAGTTCGAGTGATGGGTACGGGTGAAGTAGTCGAGCTTGTCCTGGATGAACTGGAACCCGGGGAGGCCGACCCGGTCGAAGGGGACGTGGTCGGTGCCGCCGGTGTCCCGGTTGGTGACGGTGTCGGCGCCGAGGTCGTGGAAGGGCTCGAGCCAGGCCTCGAAGATGGGGGCGGCGGCGACGTTGTTCTGGGTGTAGATCCCGCGGATCTTGCCGCTGCCGTTGTCGAGGTTGAAGTAGGCCGAAAACAAGGAATGGGCCGGCTTGGTCTCGATCGGCCAGTGGAGACCCCAGAGGTAGGAGGGGAGCTCCCGCTCCTCGGGATCCTCGGGCTCGGCTCGGGTGGCGTAGCGCTTCTCGATATGAGCCTCCGAGCCGATATAACC
>SBFI01000065.1 GCA_006227875.1 Acidobacteriota bacterium | reverse complement strand
AGGCATACGGATGTTACACTTCGATGGTTGGCGAATTGGAGAAGTGATCGTGAAGAAGCATGTGGCTATCACCAAGGCGCTGGCGGACGAGAGCCGCCTGCGGACGCTGATGGCGCTGCGACAGGGCGAGCTCTGTCTCTGCCAGCTCATCGATCTGCTGGGTCTGGCGCCCTCCACGGTTTCGAAGCACGTCTCGGTGCTCCAACAGGCCGGGCTGGTCGAGCAGCGCAAAGAGGGGCGTTGGCACTTCTATAGCCTGGCTGGAACGGAGAGCTCCGCCGAGGTCGAAGAAGCGTTGAAGTGGGCACAGCAGAGCCTCCGAGACGACCCGGTGATTCTGGCCGATGCCCAACAGCTGGATGAGGTCCGGCAGAAGGATCTGGTGCAGCTTTCGGCCTGCTACCGTTCCTGAAAAAACAGCCGAGGACCGAGCCCGATGAATCGAGGCATTGCGCAACGACTCTCCTTTCTCGATCGCTATCTCACCCTTTGGATCTTTCTGGCCATGGGTATCGGTGTAGCCATCGGCTATCTGGTTCCCAAAGTGGAACCCTTTATCGAGCGGTTCCAGGTCGGTACCACAAACATCCCGATCGCCGTCGGTTTGATCCTCATGATGTATCCGCCGCTGGCCAAGGTGCGCTACGAGGAGCTGCCCGACGTCTTCCGCAATTGGCGGGTCCTCGGTCTGTCGCTGTTGCAGAACTGGGTGATCGGACCGATTCTGATGTTCGTGCTGGCGATCCTCTTGCTCCGTGATCAACCGGAGTACATGGTCGGTCTCATCCTCATCGGTCTGGCCCGCTGTATCGCCATGGTCATCGTCTGGAACGAGCTGGCGAAGGGGGACACCGAGTACGCGGCGGGGCTGGTGGCGCTGAACAGCGTCTTCCAGGTGCTCTTCTACAGCCTCTACGCCTGGGTCTTCATCACCAAGCTGCCGCCGCTCCTGGGGCTCGAGGGGTCGATCGTCGACGTCAGCATGCGCCAGATCGCCAAGAGTGTCTTCATCTATCTGGGCATCCCGTTTATCGCCGGGATGCTGACGCGGCTCGTGCTGATGAAGTCGAAGGGGCGCGAATGGTACGAGCGCGTGTTTATCCCCAGAATTTCCCCGCTGACACTGGTGGCGCTGCTCTTCACCATCCTGGTGATGTTCAGCTTGAAAGGGGATCAGATCGTCAGGATCCCCGGCGATGTCCTGCGCATCGCGGTGCCGCTGTTGATCTATTTTGTGGTGATGTTCCTGGTCAGCTTCTGGTTGGGCTGGAAGATTGGTGCCGACTACAGCAAGACGACGGCGCTCTCCTTCACCGCCGCCTCGAATAATTTCGAGCTCGCCATCGCAGTGGCCGTCGCCGTCTTTGGCATCGGCTCGGGCGTGGCCTTTGCCGCGGTGATCGGGCCACTGGTCGAAGTGCCGGTGCTGATCGGGCTGGTCAATGTGGCCCTCCACTTTCAGCGCAAGTACTTTGCCGCCGAATCCGCCGTTGCTCCCGCCGTAGCCCGCCCTGCTTCATAGGGCTGGACCCGGCTGCTAGCATGGAAGCCTCGCGGGAGGCGGATATTCCATGAGATATGTCGAGTACTACTCGGAGGGTCAGCGGCAGAGACTGCGGCTGGAGACCATCTCCGATGGTGAAAAGGCGTTTGCGCGGCAACGACCGGCCGCCGGCCAGGAGACGGTGAAGCCGCAGGAGGCCGGAAGTGCGATCTTCGAGACCCTATCCAGCCAGCAGCAGCGGGTCTCCAGCCGCTTCCACTGCCTGACAAAAAGCGAGGCCTATTACTCCCCCTCCCGAGTGAAAGCCGGAACGATCATTCCCACAGAGACCGTCGCCGTCGACGGTGCCAGCTCCTCCGAGATCCGCTGGATGCGTTCGGAGTACGGGATGAGGCCCGTGGCCGAGGGACGGTGCGGCAAGGTGCTGTTGATTGCACCCGAGGACTGCGACAACCGCATCGCCATGGCTTTCGAGGCCGCCGATGCTCTATTCAAGCGTGGCAACGTGGGTGCCTCCCACCCGAATTTTCTGCGTGTGCTCCAACGGCCCGGCCCGTCTGCCCATACCGCGGAGACTCAGTGGGCACTCGACAACCCGGGTGAGCCCGGGCTGATCGGGGCCGATGTACACGCCCTGGCAGCGTGGACGGTGACGACGGGCTCGGCGGGTGTGCGGGTTGCGGTGCTGGACGAAGGAGTGGATACCGATCACCGGTATCTCGAGAACGCGGTGGTCGCCGAGGCCGACTTTGTCGACGGCAAGCAGACGGCGCAGCCGGACGGCAACGACGCTCACGGCACCGCCTGCGCCGGCATCATCGCCGGGCAGAGCGACAGGGCGAAGGGTTTGGCCCCCGGCGTACGTCTGGTGGCCGCCCGCATCGCCAAGAGCGACGACCGGGGTTTCTGGATCTTTGACGACTTCGAGACCGCGGATGCCATCGACTGGGCCTGGGAGAGGGCCAAGTCGGATGTGCTCTCCAACTCCTGGGGCGGCGGACCGCCGGCGGATGTCATCGCCAACGCCTTCAACCGGGCGCGCACACAGGGCCGGGAAGGGAAAGGGACGGTGGTCGTCGTGGCCGCCGGCAACTCGCAAAGACAGATCGATTTCCCGGGGGACCTCGACGGAGTGCTGACGGTCGGGGCCTCGAACCAGTGGGACGAGCGCAAGACCCGGAGTTCGAAGGATGGTGAGTCGTGGTGGGGGAGCAACTACGGCGACGAGCTGGATCTTCTGGCCCCGGGGGTGAGGATCACTACCACCGATATTTGGGGTCCGAGGGGCTACAGCACAAAGGCTGTCACCACGACCTTCAACGGCACCTCTGCCGCCGCCCCGCATGTGGCCGCCGTTGCTGGGCTCATCCTGTCGGTGAAGCGGGAGCTGAGTGAGGCTCGTGTACGCGAGATCATCAAGCAGAAGGCGGACGCTTTGAGCCAGGGAGATCAGCCGCGGCTGGTCGGCAGTGGCCGGCTCAATGCCTATATGGCAGTCCGGGCCGCCCGTCGCGGCTAGAACGATGGCAGCCGACTTCTACTACTACGCCGGTGGTAAGCGTATCCCGCTCGAGCTCGATCCCGAGCACGTGGCGGTCGATGTCGGTGAAGTCGGTTCGAGGGGGGGGAGACGGCCCGATCCGGCAGCAGTCGAGGGCGCCGTGGAGCTGCGGAGCGGTCTCTATCTGGTCGAGAGGAGCTCGCTGCCGGCCGATGAGCGCCGCCGGCTCGACCAGGAGGACGCCCTGCTGCCGGTCTATCAGTACGAGAATGCCCTCGTCGTGATCCTGCCGGAGGTGCGGGTGGAGATCGCGGAGGGGAGTGAGACCGAGGTGCATCGGTTTCTCGAGGAGGCCGACGTCCCCAACCAGATCCTGACGGACAAGGGAACCCGCTTGGTGGTGCGTCCCGAATCGGGGAGGGGGGAGGATGCTTTACGGCTGGCCAACGAACTCCAGGAATCGGTGCCGGTGGAGATGGCTCAGGCGCGGTTTCTCCGCCGGGTGCCAAAGAGGGACCGGTCCAGCTAGAGGACTCATTTCATCGAGGTATGAAGAGCTCACACCCGGGCCGCCCGCCACCTGAGACACCTGATACAGGTTCCAGAGACCGATCAGGGGTCGCGGCGGAAAGAAGGCTGACCATACATGAGGATAGAACCGGCATGATCAGAACTGAGGGTAATTCGATCATCCAACTGGTAGTACTGGGACTCGCTCTGAACCTGGCTCCGGGGATCGCCGGCGGGTTGGCGGCAGAATCGAGCGACGGTGTGTGGCGCGATT
>SBFI01000381.1 GCA_006227875.1 Acidobacteriota bacterium | reverse complement strand
AGGCTGGGTGGGTAGACGATGGGCATGTCGTTGGTGGTGCGCACGGTCGGACAGGCGATGTTGGTGCCGGCGCTGCTCCCCATGTAGGGCGCGCCGGTGGCGACCTTCTGCCTGATCGGCTCCAGCAGCCGGTTGTTGTAGAGCTCGGCAAGCAGCCGGAAGGTGTTGCCGCCACCGACAAAGAAAGCCTGCGCCCGCTCGACAGCCGCCACCGGGTCGTCGCCCTCGTGCACGGAGTCCGTTTCCAGACCCAGGGCCGCGAATCGGGATCGCACCTGATCGGCATAGCGGTCCCGATCGTGAGCCGCGTAGGGGACAAAAAGCACCCGGTCGACGCCGGAGAAATGATCCCGGATGAAATCCTCGCAGTGGTCGAGATAGCCCGAGCCGTGGACCTTTGAGCTGCTGAGGAGAAGGAGTCGCACCTTTTGATCTACCGTCGAGGAGATCGAAGCGGGTGGAGCTTATCGATTCCGGTTGGATGGGGGCAAGGTAGGATAGAGGTCGACATGTGGACAAGAGCCTGTACCCTTGCTCTGCTTACAGTTTTGGCCGGTGGGGGAGTGGCCTGCGACCGGCAGGGGCCCGTGGAGACGGTGGAGATGGCGAGTCCCGAAACGGCGACCACGTCACCACCGGCAACCGCCCCGGCGCCGACACCCACAACACGCCCGCTGCCCCGCCTACCAGAGGACTTTCTGCGCGAGCAGGAGCAGCTTCTGGCAGCCGCTCGAGAAGATCTCGCCGCGGATCCCAAAGACCTCGAAGCCCTGATCTGGGTTGGGCGCCGGTTGGCCTATCTTGGGCACTACGACGAGGCCATCGAGGTCTTTACCCAGGGTCTCGCCGAACATCCGCGCGAGGCCAAGCTCTATCGACACCGCGGGCACCGCTTTATCACCACCCGCCAGTTCGAACGGGCAGCGGTCGATCTCGAGCGGGCGGTCTGGCTGGTGCGGGATCAGGTCGACGAGACCGAGCCGGACGGCTTACCCAATGTCAGGGGGATTCCGCTCAGCACCACCCAGTTCAACATCTGGTATCACCTGGGGCTCGCCTACTATCTGCAAGGCGCGTTCGAACATGCGCTGCGCGCCTACGAGGAGTGTCTGGAGCTGTCGGGCAACCCCGATCTGCTCAGCGCCACCACCCACTGGCTCTATATGACGTTGCGTCGGCTGGGCAGGGAAGAGGAAGCCGGCGAGGTCCTGGAGCCCATCAATGCAGAGATGGAGATCATCGAAAACGAGGAGTATCACCGCTTGTTGCTGATGTACAAGGGGGAGCTGGTACCGGAGCAGCTACTCGACGATGCTCGCATCGAAGGCGGTAGGCCGACCGCCACGGTGGCCTATGGTGTGGGCAACTGGTATCTCTACAACGATCTGGCCGAGCGCGCGCATGAGATCTTTGCCGAGATAGAGGGTGGTGATCAGTGGTCGTCTTTTGGTTATATCGCCGCTGAGGCCGAGTTGGAGCGGGCGGCTGCCGAAGAGGCTACCCAGCCAGGTGAATGACGATTCGTCGCGATCGCCGGCCGCGCCGGTGCTCCCAGAGATAGATCCCCTGCCAGGTTCCCAGTGCCAGCGCGCCGTCCACGATCGGGATGGAAAGCGAAGTCGAGGTCAGGGCCGCCTTGATATGGGATGGCATGTCGTCGGGTCCTTCGGCGGTGTGGGTAAACAGCTTGTCCCGCTCCGGCACCAGCCTTTCGAGCCACGCTTCCAGATCCCGTCTTGCCGACGGGTCGGCGTTCTCCTGGATGGTGAGACTGGCCGAGGTATGCCGTACGAAAATCGTACACAGACCCTCCTCCAGCCCGCCGTCGCTGACGATCTCCGCCACCTGGCTGGTGAATTCGTGGAGCCCCGGTCGGGAGCTGTCGATTCTGAGCTCCTTGATCATGTCTCGTCATAGCCGATTGTACATGTGTCCATATGTCTCCAGGCTAGCGAGGAAAGTGATTCTGGTGTAGGGTTGTATTGGGATAGCGAACCGCTTCGTTGAGGAGGTCCAACCTGGGGTGGTCGTTTCATCATCAGGAGGGCCGAAGCGGTGTCGGTCGGAAAATCCTACGAACGACGCAGAGCGCCATGACAGCGCCGCCGGTAAGTCTCTCCATCAGGAGTCGCAAGCTGCTGTTTTAGCAGTGGGACTCGGGGGAAGGAGAAACACACACCGCCACGTCAGTCAGTGGCGCTCGCAGTAAGCGACGCGACCTGACGAATGACACTGGGAACGATCAACGTTCTCTTGCTCGAAGGCAGCCCCGGGCATGCCCGGCTGGTACAGCGCTGTCTCGAGACAACCTCGCCCGAGCCCTTCTCTGTACAGTGGGTCGACCGCCTCACCCGCGGGCTGGATCAGCTCCGCCGCGAGGAGATCGACGTCATTTTGCTCGATCTCGCCCTGCCTGACGGTCGGGGTCTGGAGGGACTCAGACGGGTTTGTGCCGAGGCTCCGGAGGCGGCAGTTGTCGTCCTCACCGGTCACGAGGATCCGGAGACCTCGCGTGTCGTGCTGCGATCCGGGGCTCAGGACTGCCTGGTCAAGGGCCGTCTCGACTCCCAGACCTTGGCCAGCACGCTGCGCAACTCCCTGGTCCGCAAACACCTCGAGATGGCCATTCGGGAGAGCGAGGAGAGGTATGCCCTGGCTGTCGAAGGCACCAACGACGGACTCTGGGACTGGCATGTTCCGGCCGACGAGATCTACTACTCCCCGCGCTGGAAGGAGATGTTGGGCTACGAAGAGGGGGAGCTCAACGGCCGACCGGACGAATGGTTTGGACGCGTTCATCCCGATGACATCGACAAGCTGCGCAAGGAGATCAGCGCCCATCTGACCGGTGCCACGAACCACTTTTCCAGCGAGCACCGTCTGCGGCACCGGGACGGTAGCTATCGCTGGGTACTGAGCCGCGGCAGAGCCGTCATGGACACTTCGGGAGCGGCCTATCGGATGGCCGGGTCGCTCACCGACATCCACTCGCGCAAGGCGACCGAGCAGCAACTCCTCCATGACGCGATGCACGATGCCCTCACCGATCTCCCGAACTGGGTGCTGTTCATGGACCGACTGGGGATCGCCATCGCCCAAGCCAGGCGCTACAGGAATCGGACGTTTGGCGTGCTGTTTGTCGATCTGGACAGCTTCAAGTACATCAACGACACCCTCGGTCACACGATCGGCGACCGGATGCTGGTGGCCATCGCCCAGCGGTTGCGCGCGCTCTTGCGTCCGGGTGACACAGTGGCCAGGCTTGGCGGCGACGAGTTCGCCGTTCTCGTCAATGTTCTGGACGAGCCCAGTGACGCCACCCGTATCGCCGAGAGGATTCAGGAGGAGCTGCAACGACCCTTCGAGCTCGAAGGGCTAAAGGTTTCGACCAGTGCCAGTATCGGTATCGCGCTCGGCTCGACCGAGTACCAGCGGCCCGAAGAGGCTGTCCGCGACGCCGACACGGCCATGTATCGGGCGAAGGCCCTGGGCAAGGCGCGTCACGCGATTTTCGACGAGGAGATGCACCGACGTGCCGTCGAGCAGATCCGCCTGGAGACGGAGTTGCGTCGGGCGGTGGAACGCCAGGAGTTCCGTCTGCACTACCAGCCCATCATCTCTCTCGGCAACGGTTCCCTCGAAGGGTTCGAAGCACTCATCCGGTGGCAGCACCCGTCAAAGGGGCTCATCTACCCGGCGCGTTTCTACCGGTCGCCGAGGAGACCGGTCTGATCGTACCGATCGGCTGGCGGGTGATGGAGGAGGCCTGTCGGCAAGTGGCCGGCTGGCATGACCGCTTCCCCAAAGACCGGCATATCTCGATGAACGTGAACCTCTCCCGCAAGCAATTCGTCCAGGGAGATCTGATCGGGCGGCTGAGAGATATCCTGACCGAGACCCGAGTCGATCCGCGGGTCCTACGGCTGGAGGTGAGCGAGGGATTGATCACCTCCAACTCCGAGTCGACGGTGGCCCGGCTCAGACAGCTCAAAGACCTGGGTGTGCGGCTCCACATCGACGACTTTGGCACTGGTAGCGCCTCCCTGAGCTACCTCCACCGTCTACCCACCGATACGATCAAGATCGACCGCTCGTTTGTGAGTCGAGTCGATGCCGAGAACGGCAGGGTGGGCATCATCCGCACCATCATCTCCCTGGCCCGCAGCCTGGGCATGCAGGTCACCGCCGAAGGGCTCGAAACGGCAAGCCAGTTGGCCCGGCTGCGGGAGCTGGAGTGTGAGTCCGGCCAGGGGTACTACTTCTCGAAGCCGCTGACCCCGCGGGCGGCCGACGAGCTGATCGCCAGACACCCCCACTGGTAGTGGGCTCCCGGGCCCTTCTTCGGGTATCGTTAGAGCCAGCAGGCTTCAAGGAGGGAATCACATGAGACACAGGCTCGTAATCGGCCTTCTGGTAGGCGTGCTGTCCGCGGGCGGTGCGGCCACGGCAATGGCGCTCGAGTTCTCCGACTTCTTCACCGGCGCCACCATGCGGGTGGACCTTTTTCACACCGGCCACGCCACGATGGAGTATGTGGCGATCGACCAGGTACGTGTCGAAGGCCCCTGGCCGGGTAGTCGCACCCAGCTCGTCGACCACACCAATCTGGGCAAGTACTTCTTCGAGGTCGTCGATCTGGCGACACAGCAGGTGATCTACTCCCGTGGTTTTGCCAGCATCTATGGCGAGTGGGAGACGACGGGTGAGGCCCGGTCGGGGACCGTGCGCACGATTCCCGAGGCCCTGCGCTTTCCGGAACCGCTAAAGTCGGTCCAGGTGCGGCTACGCAAGCGGGGCCCCGACCAGTCCTTCAACGAGATCTGGTCGACGACCATCGATCCGGGCTCGCGCTTTGTCCATCGCGCCGCGGTGCCGACCGACGGTGTCTGGGCGGTCTCCGAGCACGGTGAGCCGGCGCGCAAGGTGGATCTCCTGATCCTGGGAGATGGCTACACCGAGAGCGAGATGGAGAAGTTTCACCAGGATGCCGAGCGCGCGGCCGAGGAGCTGTTCTCGGTCGAGCCGTTTGCCTCGCATCGTGAGTCCTTCAACGTCTGGGCGATCGACAGCCCGGCCGCCGAATCCGGAATCTCCCGCCCGCGGTCGGGTCTGTTTCGAGATTCGCCATTGGGCGCGACCTACAACTCCCTGGATTCCGAGCGCTACGTGCTCAGCCTCGACGACCGGGCCTGGCGCGATGTGGCCGCCGCGGCGCCCTACGACTTTGTCCTTTTGCTGGTCAACAGCCGCAAGTATGGTGGGGGAGGGATCTACAATCTCTACTCGACGGCCGCCGCCGGCTCCGGCTTCAGCCGCTATCTGGTCATCCACGAGTTTGGACACCACTTTGCCGGTCTGGGTGACGAGTACTACACCTCGGATGTGGCCTACGAGGACTTTCACGGCGAGAAGGTCGAGCCCTGGGAGCCCAACATCACCGCGCTGAACGATCCCGAGCAGCTCAAGTGGGGCGATCTGGTGGCGGCGG
>SBFI01000132.1 GCA_006227875.1 Acidobacteriota bacterium | reverse complement strand
AAGACGATCTTGCGGCCCTTGGTCTCGACCTCGTAGGCGCCGATGTGCTGGGTAATACCGCCGAACTCGCTCTCCGTGATCTTCGAAGAGCGGATGCCGTCGAGCAGCGTGGTCTTGCCGTGGTCGACGTGGCCCATGATCGTGACCACCGGCGCTCTGGTGACCAATGAGCTGGTATCCACCTCCTCGAGAACCTGCTGGAGAAGCTGGATCTCCTCCTCGAAAGTGACAATCGCGGCGTCGACTCCGAGCTCCTCGGCGACCTCCAGGGCCAATTCCGGGTCGAGGACGTGGTTGATGGTGGCCATGACTCCACGCTGGAAGAGGAGCTGAATCAGATCCTTGGCCTTGACACCCAGTTTTTCGGAGAAGTCCCTGACCGTCATCCCTTCGGAGATGGTGATGGAGGAGTCCGGCGCGGCACGTTTGAACTGCAGGACGCGGCCCGCCGCCTCGTCTTTGGCCGCCGCCTCCTTGCGATGCGCGCGTCGTCGACTGCGGCTCGAGGCCACCTTCTTGGCCGCCTCTTCTTCGGCATCTTCTTCCTCGGCAGTCTTCACCTTGCCGAGATGGGCACGCAGATCTTCTTCTTCCTGTGGCTTTGGCCGGGCCTTCTTGGCGCGCCGCTCCTTCTTCTTTTCCTTCTCCGGCTCAATGACGCGAGCGGGCGCTCCGGCCTCGACCGTCCCGGTCTCCGGGGGTGCCTCGGTTGGTGGAGTAGTTGCCGGCGCCGTTGGCGCTACTGTGGCTGTGGCATCCGGACCAGCCGTCTGTGATGGTGTCGGTGACGGCGGAGGCTCGGTGGTCGGGATGGTCTTGATCCGTGGCTCGACCTTCTGGATGATCGTCCGCCGTCGGGTGGGGCGCAGCGGCCCCGGTGGCATCCGTCGCTGGGGAGGCCGACGGCGGGCACCCGGTGTCGGGGCGCTGGCCTTGGACTCCTCGTCGCGCAGAATCACCTCGCGCGGCTGCGGCAGGCTCTGGCCCGTCAGGATGGCCTGGATGACACTGGTATCGATTCGAGGGTCCTTTTCGTCGAGGCGGACACCGATCGACTTGAGCTTGAACAAAAGGTCCTGCTCAGGGATGCCCATCTTTCGGGCGAGGTCTTCGACTCGAATCTTTCCCATTGACTTCAGTGCGCTCCTACCGTTCGCGGCTCCAAATCAGCCCTTTGCCGGCCCTTCGTCGAGCTTGTCAGCCGGCTCCGGCTCGGTGATGTCTGCCGGGTCCTCGGCCGCTGCGTCGACCGCCTCGTCCTCAGCCACCGCAGGCGCTGCTTCCCGGTCGGCTTCCTCCTGGGCTTCGGCCTGAACCTCTTTGGTGATGGCATCTTGGGTTTCGGCTTCTTCGAGTGCTCGGCTGAGAGCTGCCATAAAGCCGTCACCCTCTTCGGTGACCACACCGGCGAGCTCTTCGATCTCTACCGCGCCGCCCGCGGCTTCTTCGGCCTCTTCGGTGGTGGTGGGCACGCTCTCATCCGCGGTCGCCAGAGTCTCGGCCCAGGCGAGAATGGCGCGAGCGGTCTTTGGTCCGACCCCTTCAACGGCTTCTAGAGTCGCGGGCGAAGCCTGGAGGACGGCGTCGAGCGTCCCCAGTCCGGCCTCCACGAGCTTCTCGGCGGTCTTCGCACCAACTCCCGGCGCATCCAGGATGTCGAAGCTGGCAGGTGGCCGGGCTGCTTCGTCCTCGTCCATGGCCGTCTGCAGCATCTTGGCCAGGGCACCGGCCACCTCGTCCTTGACGTCGGTCTCGCTCTTGATATCAACCTTCGCGCCCAGCAGCTCCGCTGCCAGTCGCACGTTTTGACCACGCTTGCCGATCGCCAGCGAGAGCTGCTCGTCTTCGACGATGACGTCCAGATGGGGCTCCTCACCGTGATGGGTGACGGAGACCCGAGTGATCCGCGCCGGCGCCAGGGCACTCTGGGCAAAGGTGACTAGATCGTCGCTGAATTCGATGATGTCGATCTTCTCGCCACGCAGCTCACGGATGATCGATTGCACACGCGAGCCCTTCATGCCGACACAGGCTCCCACGGGATCGACGTCGCGCTCGCGACTGAATACCGCGACCTTGGCTCTTTCGCCGGGGGCGCGGACCGCCGCCTTGATCTGCACGGTGCCGTCGTAGATCTCGGGTACCTCCATCTCGAACAGCTTGACCAGGAGTCGCGGGTCCGTGCGCGAGAGGATGATCTGCGGGCCCTTTGGCTGCTTGTGAACGTCGACGATGACCGCTCGAATTCGCTCACCCTGGCTATAGCGCTCGTGGCGGGACTGCTCGCCGCGGGGAACCGCTGCCTCGGTGCGGCCCAGGTCGACGACGATGTCCCCGCGCTCGAAGCGCTTGACGGTGCCGTTGAGCACCTCGCCGATACGGCCGAAATATTCGTTGTAGATTTTCTCCCGCTCGGCCTCGCGGATGCGCTGGTAGAGGACCTGCTTGGCGGATTGAGCGGCGATACGGCCAAGGCCCTCGGTGGAGATGGGGATATGGATCTCGTCGCCGACCTTGGCGTCCTGCTGATAGTCCTGTGCCTCTTCCACCGTCCATTCGGAGAGCGGATCTTCGACCTCTTCGGCCACCGTCTTGACGATAAAGGCCTCGAAAGTGCCGGTTTCGGGGTCGAGTTTCGACTTTACCGGGGCCTTGATCCGGTGCTGTTTCTTGGCTGCCGAGGCCATCGCGTCCTCGAGGGCCGAGATCCAGCGTTCCATGTCGATGTCCTTTTCACGTGCGACCTGCTTGAGGACATCGGTGAGATTGAGCTCTGTCGTTTGCGTTTGCGCCATTTCTTCAAATTCCTACAGCTCGGGCACCAAGCGAGCTAACTCTATGTATTTCAATAGTATCCTAATTTCCTCGCCGGTCGCCGAGTCTACCAGGGCGACCTGTGCCTCATCGTCCGGTAGGAGTCCGTTCAGGTCTCCCACCACTGTCTGTTTGCGAGCGGTCTCCGGATCCCGCCAGGTGACCCGCACCCGCCGACCGGTGAAGCGCTCGTAGTCCCGAGCGTTGTACAGCTTTCGGTCCAGCCCCGGAGAGCTGACCTCGAGCACGTACTTGCCCGGTCCAAAATCAGCTACGTCGAGGAGTGCTGACACCTGCTTCGAGACGGTCTGGCAATCGCCGAGGGTGACCCCTCCGGGCCGGTCCAGCGTGAGTCGGAGCACTCCTCCTACAAATTCACATTCCAGAAGCTCACAGCCTGAGCTTGCAGCAACCTCGGCAAGCTCAGCCTCGAGCTCGGCTTCAATCTCCTTGTGTCCCATCTATCTCGAAGCATGATCAAGGCATTAAAAAAAGTGGGCAAACTACCCACCCACTTCGTCGGCCCGACAAAGCCAGCCAACGGATTATAGAGCAACCCCGGCGGCGCTTCAAGCCGATTGGCCCCGGTACCCGAGTAGTCCGAAGTGCCGGATGGCTGCCACCGATGGTCGCTAGGGGCGGGCGATCTCTGCCATAATGGCCGACAGTGCCACCGGCGAGTCCCGGGAATGGCCCTCCATCTCTGGCAGGACAATTGCTTATACTCCGCCTTTGGCAGCAAAAGAGCATCTGAAAGGAGTACTGGTTGAAAATGAGTCACGACCGCAGCCGACAAGTTCTTACCCTCGCTCTTGTACTGGGAGCGGTTGCCTTTGGCATGATTCTCGCGGGTGCCCTCGATCTGACGGCTCCTGGAAATACCTCACCCGAGCCGACGCCGCAGATCCAGGGCCCCGAATACGTGGGCGGGGTCCCCAGTTTTGCCGAGCTCGCGGAGCGGGTGTCGCCGGCAGTGG
>SBFI01000330.1 GCA_006227875.1 Acidobacteriota bacterium | reverse complement strand
GCAGCACCGCGACGGCGACCACAGCACCGATGACGACATAAGGCGGCCCCTTGATGGCGCTTTTCCCCAGTCGCCAGACCGCCGCCAGGATGACGACGAGGATGGCCGGCTTGATGCCAAAGAGCAGCGGTGAGAGCTCCGGCAGTGAGCCGTAACGGACGTAGAGCCAGGCGCCAAAGCCACTGATGAGCGCCGCGGGCAGAACAAAGAGGGAGCCGGCGGTCACCAGACCCGCCCAACCGTGACGCTCGTATCCCACGTGCATCATCATCTCGGTCGAGTTGGGCCCCGGGATCAGATTGGTGGCGCCCACCAGATCCAGGAAGTGCTCGCGCGACATCCACCGGCGACGGGCCACCACCTCGTCCTCCAGCATGGCGATATGGGCCGAGGGGCCGCCAAACGCCACCAGCCCCATCTTGAGAAAGAACCGGGCGGTCTCACCCAACCCAGCCAATCTAGCCGTCATTCGAGCTCGGCACCGCAGTACTTGCAGAACTTGGCGTCGGTCGCGTGCCCATCGGCTCCACATTCCGGACAGGCGTCGGTACGGGTGGAGTTCTTGAGGGTCGAGGCGATCTCGACCGTGACGATGCCGGTCGGAACGGCGATGATGCCGTAACCCAGGATCATCACCAGCGAGGCCAGCATCTTGCCGAAGAAGGTCTGGGGAGCGATGTCGCCATAGCCCACGGTCGTCATGGTGACGATCGCCCAGTAGACCGACTCGGGGATGCTGGTGAAGCCGTGCTTGGGGCCCTCGATGAGATACATCATGGACCCCACGATCAGCACGATCATGAGCACTGCACCCAGAAAGACAATGATCTTGCGGCTACTGGCCCTGAGCGCCGCGTGCAGCATGCGGGCCTCACCGACAAAGTGCGCGAGCTTGAGAACACGGAAGACACGCAGCAGACGCAGCGCCCGGATGACCAGCAGCGACTGGGAGCCGGCGATAAAGAAGCTCAGATAGGTCGGGATGATGGCCAGCAGATCGACGAGGCCAAAGAAGCTGAGAGCGTAACGGAGAGGATTGCCCACCGATACCAGTCGCAGGATGTACTCGATGGTAAAGAGAATCGTGATGATCCACTCGATCGCCCTCAGGGCCGGGCCGTACTCCGCCCGCACCTCGGGCACGCTCTCCAGCATGACCACCACCACACTGACGACGATGGCTGCCAACAGGGCGACATCGAAGGCTTTACCCGCCGGGGTCTCGGCCTCGAAGATGACCTCGTGCAGCTTGGGCCGCCAGTGAGCGTCGAACCGGCTCTCCGACATGCGAAGCACTGTATCGCAACCCGAAACACCTCGACTATCATTGACGAGGCAAAACGAGGAGACTAGAAGTGATGAACGGCAGGGCACCTAGACTCACGACAACCCTTTGGCTGCTGGCCATGAGCCTGGTCGTCTCCGGGCCGGCGATCACCCAAACCGAGAAGGCCGACCCGCCCGACCCTTTTGGCGAAGAGGCTCCCGCCGATGAGCCCGCCTCCGAGTCACCCCGCAGCCGTCTTGCCGCCCTCGGTGCTCCGGGCAAACACCACGAGTATCTGGGGACAGGGATCGGCAGCTGGGAGCTCACCATCAAGGTCTGGCGTACGCCCGATACCGAGCCGGTGGTCTCTGCCGGCAAAGCGGAAGCTCGTTGGATCCTGGGAAATCGCTTTGTCGAGACCTCTTACGAAGGAGAGATCCTCGGGCAACCCTTCGAGGCTCGGAGTGTCGAGGGCTACGACAATCACGCCAAGGAGTACGTCAGCACCTGGAGGGACACGATGGGTACCTACACCATGCTGTTCCGAGGCGAGTGCGACGAAGACTGCCAGGTGCGGACCGTAAGCGCCGACATAACCGATCCGGCTTCGGGCCAGAAGCTCATCAACAAGCGGGTTACGACCGCGGTCGACGAGGACAGCTACACCTACGAGTCGTTCATCGTCACCGCCAGCGGAGAGGAGTTCAAGAACATGGAATTGGCCGCTCAACGGCGAGCCGAATAGGCCACCCCTCGAGAGCCCCGATGACAGACGCTCCACGACAGACCCTGTCCCACGCTGACAACGCCTGGTTGCAGCTGGAACAGCCCGACAACCTGATGACCATCGCCGGGGTCATGACCTGTCGGAAACCGGTCGACTTCTTGCTGTTGAAGGAGCTCATCGAAGACAAGCTCATGCGCCATGAGCGCTTCCGTCAACAGATCGTGGAATCGAGACTTCCATTCGGCAGGCCCAGCTGGCAAGAGGGTGGGGACTTCGCTCTGAGCCGCCATCTTCATCGTGTGGAGTCGCCGGAGCCTGCCGACCAACAAGCTCTCGAGGCGCTGGTCGGCGACCTCCTCAGCTCTCCCCTCGATCACTCCCAGCCCATGTGGCAGATTCACGTTCTCGAGAGCTACAACGGCGGCTCGGCCATCATCTACCGCGTCCACCACGCCGTCGGCGATGGTCTTTCCCTGATCCGAATTCTGCTTGAGATGGCCGGTGGTGCCGAACCCGCGGAGGTCCCACTCCATCAGGGCGCCGAGAGCCTGGTGCAACCGGCCAAGGTGATGGAACTGGCCGAAACCAGCGGCTTTGGAGCCCGCATCCTGACCAGGCTCATCACCACCCGTTCCGATCCGGATTCGCACTTTCGTGGCAAGCTGGGGGTGGAGAAGAAGGTCGCCTGGTCGGATCCTGTTTCTTTGGCTCGCATCGAACGGGTGACCAAGCGCCTCGGAGTCACGATCAACGACGGACTACTGAGCTCGCTCGCCGGGGCCTTGGGTTTCTACCTCGAGCAGCGGGGTGCCGAGACTCAGGGTCTTCGCCTGCGTGCCGTAACACCCATCAATCTGCGACCGCCGGAGGCCCCGGTACTGGGGAATCGCTTTGGGATGGTCATTGTCGATCTGCCTGTCGGCATCAATGACCCCGAGGCCAGGTTGGGCGAGGCTGTGGGTTCTCTGGCTCGTCTGCGTGAATCACCCGATTCGGTGGTGCTCTTTGGTGCTCTGCCCGATCCGGGGATGACCACCTCGGAGCTCGAGGAGCGGGCTCTCCGCCTGCTCGGCAAGAAGGCCACCGCCGTCATCACCCATGTCGCCGGCCCGCGCGGACCGATCCATCTCTGCGACCAGGAGGTCTACGACCTCCTCCACTGGGTGCCCATGGCCGGAGCCCTGGGGCTGGGACTGAGTCTCGTCACCTACAACAACCGAGTACAGCTAGGTGTCACCACCGATGCGGGTCTGGTCCCGGATCCGGAGACGATCGTCACCGGTTTCGAGCAGGCCCTCGCCGAGCTCGACGCTATCGGTACCTGACACCCCCTGTACCGGCCGCTCCTTCTGAGACGTTCTCCCCGTTGAGTCTCCCGATGCTCGCTCCGGGTGCGCGCGGGCGATCCACCAATGCGGTCGGCTACGGCGCCCGGCGGCGCCCGCAGAGCCGCTTCGCTTTCGGCCCGCGTCCGTCTTTCCTTCGGAGATCGGTGACGCGGGCCTGCGCTGCGGGCTGGATCCCGCCGGTTGTGCCTCGCCGTCCGCAGGTGGATCCTCGCCCGTGCTCGACGTCGCTCGCACCGGAAGCCTCACCGGGGAGACTCTGGAGCGGCCGCCGTCAGGACGCGGGTTTCGGCCCGGCGGAGCATCGTCTTCGCTAGCGTAGCCGGGTCGAGAACCAGCGGCCCCAGGCGGCCGCCTTGGCTGCCCGGGGTCGGGACCGGAGGGGGCTACCCGCAGCGGAGCCATCCTCCCGCGCAGCGGAGGGGAGCCCCCGTAGGACCCGAGACCGGGCCAC
>SBFI01000467.1 GCA_006227875.1 Acidobacteriota bacterium | reverse complement strand
GCGACTTCCCGCACAACAGCATCGCCGAGCCGGATCGCAGTGTGGACAACACGACGATCTGGACCGAGGACTTCAGCCGCGACTACTACCTCGACCTGCTCTTCACGGAAGGCGGTGGAGCCAACTCGATGCGGAACTTCTACATCGAGCAGTCGTCCAACCGCTACACGGTCTATGGCGACGTGACCGACTGGGCCCTGGCACCCGATGATGCCTGCAACTATGACGACGACCTCGGTGGTCCGGCCGTCTGGCAGTTTCTGATCGACACCACCACCGACTGGTACAACAGTCAGGTCGCGGCTGGGATGACACCGGACGAGATCGACGCCTACCTGAGCCAGTTCGATGTCTGGGACCGCTACGACTGGGACGGCGACGGCAACTTCGACGAGCCCGATGGGTACATCGATCACGCTCAGTTCGTCCATGCCGGCGAGGGCAACGAGGCCGGGGGCGGGGCGCTCGGTGACTGCGCCATCTGGAGCCACAGCTGGTTCGCCTACTACTGGCTGGTTGGGGCCGCCGGTCCGTCGCCGGACTTCCTCATCGGCGGCATCCAGATCGGCAACAGCAGCTTCTGGGTCAACAAGTACACCATCCAGCCCGAAAACGGTGGCGTGGGGGTCTTCGCCCACGAGTATGCGCACGACCTGGGGCTGCCGGATCTCTACGACTACACCGGCGAGAACTCGACCGGTTTCTGGACCCTGATGTCCTCCGGCTCCTGGCTGAGCCAGAACCCTTATGACATCGGCTCGGCCCCCGATCACCTGGGCGTCTGGGAGAAGTTCCAACTCGGGTGGTTGAACTACGAGGTGGCGTGGGCCGGGAATAAATCCGAGCACAAGCTGGGCCCGGCGGAGACCAACACCAAGCAGGCGCAGGGCCTGTTCGTGGTGCTCCCCCTCAAGCCGGTCGTCACTCAGATCGGTGAGCCCTACTCCGGTGAGTACTTCTACTACAGCGGCGCCGGCAACAACCTCGACAACTTTATGTATCAGTCCTTCACCCTGCTGTCCTCGTCGACCCTGACGGCGTGGGTCAACTACGACATCGAGCTCGATTGGGATTACGCCTATCTGGTGGTCTCGACCGATGGTGGTGCGACCTGGGATCACGTCGCGACCGATCACTCGACCAGCTTCGACCCCAATGGCCAGAACTTCGGCAACGGCATCACGGGGAACTCCGGAGGTTGGGTTGCTCTGAGCGCGGATCTCTCTGCCTACACCGGCGATGTCTTGCTCGGTTTCCGCTACTGGACGGATGTTGCGGCTGTCAATCCCGGTTTCATGGTCGATGACATCGAGGTCACCGGCTACCCGATTGACGATGCCGAGAGCGACTTCGGCTGGACCTTCGATGGGTTCCGCCTCACCACCGGAGAAGAGACCGCTTACTACAACAACTACTACGTGGCCGAGTTCCGGCAGTACCGCGGCTACGACCTGGGTCTGGCCAACGCCTACAACTTCGGCTGGGGCGGTGTCCCGGGCCTCGGAAACTGGGTCGAGCGCTTCCCCTATCAGAATGGTCTACTGATCAGCTACTGGGACACCTCGTTCGCCAGGAACAATGTCGGCGCATACTGTGCGGCCGGCCGCTGCGGCGGGCTGCTCCTGCCGGTGGACGCGCACCCCGAGCTGATGTATCGCGCCGACGGTGGGATCTGGCGCAACCGCGTCCAGACCTACGACTCCACTTTTGGCCTGGAGCCGACCGACGCCATCACCCTGCACTGGCGGGGTGATCCGTCGTACCATCCGAGCCTACCGGCAGTGCCGATCTTCGACGACAACAACTCCTACTACGACCCGGGCAATCCGACGGGCAGCGTCATCACCCCGGTGACCGGCACCCAGATCCGGGTCAAGAGCGTGAGCGCCCACGGCAGCTTCATGCAGGTGGAGGTGCGACCGTCGAAGTAGGGATCTATTGAGTCGGCTTTGCCTTCGACGGCCAGACGGCCGATCGAAGCCTCGACAAGGGGGCTCCCGGGACCACCCGGGAGCCCATATTTTTAGTCGCTGTTAGGCAGTCACACCGAGATCGGAACGCGCAAGATCTCGCGTCCAGATTCCGTCTAGTTCTCTCGAGGGGTGGCAGAGCAATCATCCATTACCAATGAGCTTGATCCTGAGAGAAAAAGTTGACATAATCACGTATAGATTGGAAGGCAAGATGGCTACAGAGACTGTCTCTCTCACGGATCTCAGACCCAGGTTGTCGGAGTTGCTGACCCGAGCTCACGAGGACTTCGATCGCTTCGTCATCACGCGTCACGGACGGGCCGAAGCGGTGCTGCTCTCCTCGGAGGAGTTCGAGGGTCTGATGGAGACGCTCGAGATCCTCGCCGACAGCAAGCTTCTCGAGCGTCTGGTCGAAGCGGATGAAGAGCTTGCCGCAGGTGGCGGGCACTCGCTCGACGACATCCGGAGAGAGCTGGACCGTGGCCGTCGTTAGACTCTCGAGCCACGCACGCGAGAGCTATCTGCGGTTGGCTCGGGCCGATAGACGTCTATGGCTCCGAGTCGATCGGGCTTTGGACCGGCTCACCGAAACCCCCGAGATCGGCAAGCCTCTGTCTGGGCCCCTCCTCCACCACCGCTCACACAGGGTCGGTCCGGTGAGGATCGTCTACCGGATCGAGTCGAACGGAGGCCTCACTGTTTTGGTCCTGGACATTGCCCAGCGTGGGCATGTCTATCGGCGTTCGTGACCGAGTGACCGGCCAGCCGATCGCGTTGCCCGCATGCGGCCGGCACGGAGGCCGGCCGCTTCGATTGACTACTGACCGTAGAGGTATCCCTGCCGGGCCCGCACCTTTAGCTCCTTGTTGCGGGTCGAGACCTTGACCTTCTGGTAACCGGTCTCACCGGTCTTGTGGCGGGCCTGGTAGCTCAGCAGGTAGTAGCCGCCATTGACGTTCGAGATCTCTTCGAGCGGTGTGGTGAAATTGGTGAAGTAGCGGTAGAACTGCCCACCGGTCTGGCCGGCCAGGTTCTCTATGGACTCCTCGAAGGAGTGACGGGTCCCGAGCGGAGTCAGATCCATCGGGTAGACCGCCACGTTGCTGTCATTGAGCGCCTGGATCATCGAAGGGTAGTAACGCCTGTCGGGTCGCCAGCGACCGGTCGGTGCCACGTCGCCAAAGCCGACACCAAAAAACAGCAGGATCTTGCGTCCGCGGACCGCCCCCGCCGCCCGGCCGAGTAGCTCCAGCCCCTCATAGATGGTGGGGGTCTCTTTGCGCAGATCGAGCCCTGCGGGCAGGCCGGCCAGCAGCGACACCTCCGCCTCCGAATCGGGCCGGCGGGAGGGCCAGATGTTGCCGGGGTCCTCCCCCTGGATGGCCCGGCCGATGGCGGCGTCGATCTTCTCCAGGTTGCGGGTGAAGTCCTGGTGCACCTTGAGCTTCTTCTGGTAGCTGACAACAGCCATCCAGTCGCGTGGCAGCATCTGCTCGCGCACCCACTGGCGAGCCTCCTGACCGGCTTCGATCTGGCGCTGCAGCAGCCGGGAGGCCTCCAAGCCCTTCAACCTCTGGTCTTGAATGAAGAGAATGAAGTAGCGATCCTCGGGCACCACGTCGACGGCGAGCCCCAGCCGTTCCAGCTCCTCGGGTGGGGAGAGGAGCTCACGGCTCGAGTAGAAGGTCACGCCGGTGATGTCGACCGGCTCTCCGCCCTCCTTCACCACGAAGTCGAAGTCGTCCTTGCCCAGACCGAGGATGACCCGCCCCTGGCCGTCGGTGACCAGAACATCGAGCAGCACCTCGGTGACCTCGAGCTCCTCCTCGAAGGTCTCCCGGGGCTCCTCCTGCCCCACCGCTTCACCGGTGAGAGCAAGCGCCGCCACCAGCAGCATGGCCATCAACAAAGCCCTTCTGTTCATCCGCGCCTCCTCGCCGCGACTCTAGCACCGGCAAGATTCATCCCGAGCGCACGGGCTGAGGTACTCTAACCCGCACAGGAGGTTGCAGGTGATGACCGAGAATCTTGGCAATGCCACGCGGAGAGGATGTGTCTCTTTGCTCGTGTTGACCCTCGTTTGGTGCTGGCCGGCGACAGCCACCGAAACCGAAACGAACCGGCCGGCCTCCGAACAGACTGAACCGAAGCTACCGGACTCCGTGCCGGCCGAGGAACCGACCTCCGACCCCTGGGCCCCCTTCCGGCTCCTCGAGGGCCACTGGGAGGGCGCGATCGAGGGCATCCTCGGTCAAGGCACCGGCAAGCGGAGCTACGAGCGCATCCTCGACGACAAGTACGTCCTCATGCGTCATGCCTCGGTGCGCCTGCCCCAGGAGAAAAGCCCCAAGGGCGACTTCCATCGCGGGCTGACCATCTTCAGCTTCGACAGCGAGCGCGACACCATCGTCATGCGCTCCTTTATGGTCGAGGG
>SBFI01000360.1 GCA_006227875.1 Acidobacteriota bacterium | reverse complement strand
CTGCTTCATCCCTTGGGTGTCCTGCTGCTGGTTGCGATTCAGTGGTACGCCTGGTGGCTCCAGCGAGCCGGTCGACAGGTGGCCTGGAAAGGGCGGATGCAAGAGGCGGGTTGAGCTCGAGGATGCCTGCACAAAGACCCATCCTCCGAATCGAGGACGCCGTCAAGCGCTACGGCCGGGTGGTGGCGCTGGACGGCCTTTCCCTCGATCTCCAAGCCGGCGAGTGGCTTGGCCTGCTAGGACCCAACGGCGCCGGCAAGACGACGGCGATGCTGGCGGTGGCTGGCCTGGTGTCGCTCGACGGGGGACGGATCGAGCTCGACGGCCGACCGACCCAGGGACCGGTTCCAGCGGACATTGGGCTGGTACCGCAGGAGGTAGCTCTCTACCACCGACTGACCGCCAGGGAGAACCTGGCGGCCTTCGGACGCCTCAACGGATTGTCGGGAGCAATGCTGCAGGAGAGGTTGCGCTGGGCACTCGACTGGACCGGACTCGAGTCCAGGGCCGACGAGCGAGTCGGGAGGTACTCCGGAGGTATGAAACGCCGGCTGAACATCGCTTGCGGGGTTCTTCATCGGCCCCGAGTGGTGCTTCTGGACGAGCCGACGGTCGGTGTCGACCCACAGGCGCGGGAGAGGATTTTCGACATGCTGGACGAGCTGACGGAGGAGGGAACGGCTCTCGTCCAGAGCACCCACGAGCTGGGTGACATCGAAGGTTTCTGCGATCGACTGGTGGTCATGGATCACGGTCGGGAGGTGGCCAGCGGGACGCTGGAGGACTTGATTCGCGATGGGGTTGGCGATCATGCTCATCTCACTCTCGAGCTCGACCGCGAGCCCCCTGACGGAATAGTGCCCGATCTGGAGATTCTCGGTCGCCGAATCACTGGTCACCTGGATGAGCCTGCCCGCGATCTGCCCTGGGTTCTGGAGTCGATCGGTTCGGCGGGCTGCCGCGTCGTTCGCCTGGAGGTTCGTCCCCCGGGTTTGGCGGAGGTGTTCGTCGCGCTGACAGGTCGGGAGCTGCGGGAATGATCACCACGGTACTGCGGGTAACCCTGCTCAATCTGCGGCGCGACCGCGTTGCCCTGTTACTCACCTTCGTGCTGCCGATCCTCTTCTTCTCCGTCTTTGCCAGTGTTTTTGCGGGCATGGACGAGGCGGCGATCAAGCCGGTGCGTACCGTCGTGGTGGCGGAGGGAGACGAGGCCTTTGCCAGAGGGCTGGTGGACTATCTGAGCCAGGAGTCGGTACTGGAGCTACTTCCCATCGAAAGTCGGGATCGCTCCACTGCGCTGGAGGTTGTTCGGCGTGGCGACGCCCAGGTCGCAGTGGTCGTTCCTCGTGGGGCTGGACTGACGTGGGGCAGCAACCCGGCACAGATTCCTCCGGCCGTCGAGATGCTGGCCGACCGGTCGAATCCTCTGGCCGTGGGCGTCGTCCGTGGAACGCTGCAGGCGGGAGCGGTCGCCGTGGCTCAGCGCCTGCTGCAGGTGGTCCCAGGGACTCCATTGCCCGTGCAAGGGTCGGCCGGGTGGGATCGCCCAGAGCCGTTGCGGGTCGAGGTAGTCGATGCCCTTGGCGGTCCCGACAAGCGCCCCTCGGTGGCCTTCTTCGCCGCCGGGCTCGGCGTCCTCTTCCTGATGTTTGCCGTAGCCGGACGCAGCTCGATCCTGCTCGAAGAGCGCGAGAACGGCATTCTGCAGCGCCTACTGGCGGCGCGGGTAGGTCTTACCCGACTGCTGGCCGGTCGCTGGCTCTTCCTGGTACTGCTTGGCTGTGTCCAGGTGACCGTCATGTTCGTCTGGGCGGCGGTGGCCTTCAGTCTCGAGCTGTTCACGCCCCGTCACCTGCTTGGTTTTGCAGCGATCACCGTTCCCACTGCTGCCGCCGCGGCGTCCCTGGGCCTGCTGCTCTCCGCTGTTTGCCGAACCCGCACCCAGCTCAACGGTGTATCTGTCGTCGTCATCCTGATCCTCGCGGTGCTGGGTGGCAACCTGTTCCCGAGCTTCCTGATGCCATCCGAGCTGCGAGAACTCGGTCGGCTCACCTTCAACTCGTGGGCGCTCAGTGGTTATCAGAAGGTCTTCTGGTACGAGCAGCAGTTGCCAGAGCTGGTCCCCGAGATCATGGTGCTATCCGCTTGGGCCCTGGTGTTACTCCTACTGGCTCGGCTGCTGGCGCAGCGCTGGGAGCGCCTCGACCGATGAGCTACGAGAAGGCCACCCAACTGATTGCGCTCACGCTGTGGGCAATTCTCGCCGGCTGTGGGTCGGCGGGCTACCAGTCGCCGCCGGATGCGGTAACGAGCGACCTCGTCGACGGACCGAGCAACCTAACTGTTCGCGTGGTCGGCCTCGACTCCTCATCCGGGGAACTGGCCCTCGCCCTTTACGACTCGGCCGAAGCATTTGCGGCCCGGCGCGACCCGGTGGCCAAAGCCCGCCTGCCGATAGAGGATAAAGAGATGACCTGGAGGGTAGACGCGCTTACCCCCGGCCGTTACGCGGTAGCGGCCTATCACGACGCCGACTCCGACGGCGAGCTCGACCGTGCGATAACCGGATGGCCGACCGAGAGTTACGGCTTCTCGAATGACGCCCGCAGCATGGCAGGGCCTCCCGGATTCAAGGCTGCGGCCTTCAACCTCGTCGCCGGTGACAACCAGATCGAAATCAGTGTGCGTTGAGCAGCAGGTACCTGTGTGCCCGACTAGCGGTTGAGCCACCAGAGGGCCACGTTGAGCACGGCGGCAAAAGAAACCCACGCCAGATAAGGCAGTAACAGGGCTCCGGCAACGCGTCGGACCCTGAAGAAGAGGATGGTGGTCGCCAGGATCGCGATCCAGAGCAGTCCGATCTCGATAGCCGCCCATCCGGGGCGGTGGAGCCCGAAGAAGATCCACGACCAGAGTGCGTTGAGGACGAGCTGTAGAGTCCAAAAGGCCAGAGGCGCTCGACGCTCGGAGGTGCCTTCACGCCAGACTAGCCACGCCGCGACGGCCATAGCCGCATACAGAATGGTCCAGACCGGCGCAAAGACCCAGTTGGGCGGGTTCCAGGACGGCTTCTCGAGCTGGGCGTACCAGTCGCCCGGCGGAAACTGAGCGCCGAAGAGGGCTGCAGCGAAAGAGAGAAGGAAGAAGACCGTTAACGCGATAAGAGAGCTCATCGGCCAAGCGGATGGCAGTCGACGCCCTCCTCGGCACAGCGGGCGCTGACGATGGCAGTGAGCTGCTCGAGGTTACGGGCGTTCTGGCCAAAGTCGTAGAACCCAATGCGGCTACGGCTGCGAGCGTAAAGGACTCCGCTCCCTTGGCGATTCGCCTCGACGCGAACCTCGATATCGTCGGGAAAGCGAAAAAATCTGGTGTAGTGAACCAGCGTCACCACGCCCACGTCCGGCTGCCGGGACCGAACCTGCCAGTCCTCCTCATCCTCGAAAGCCCTGCTTACAAGAGAGACGATCTCCGCCGGCGATCGATCGATCGCCAGCGGCCGTCGATCGGCCCGCTCCGACTCGGCCTCGAGGCCAGCCGATGCCCAACTCGATGCCGCCACGGCCAGAGCCGAGACCCAAGATCCCAGTTTGAAGGCTACGAGAGATGACGGAAAAACACCCATAACGTCCCCACTCTACTACTACAGGTCGCGATCGTCAAGGCCAAGAATAGACGACCAAGAATAGACGAAATGGACGATTTTAAAGATCCCGTTTACGGCTAAAGGCTAATTTTTATACTTGACACGCGCATATTTCTATGCCATCGTCTGAACGATCTGGACGATTCAGTGAAACGACCAAACAAACCACCAAGAACCATAAGGAGAAAACGACCATGTACAAAAAGACTCTGCTGCTCGTCGCCGGACTGGCCCTTTTGGCCATGGCCCCGGCCAACGCTCAGGAAGATGCCTGGGTGAGCATCATTCACGGTATCCCGGGGGATATGGGTCTCCCCGTCGATGTGGAGGTCAATGGCGGCTGTCTTCTCGAGGATTTCACTTTCGGCACCGTTGCCGGACCGCTTCCTCTGCCGCCGGATACCTACACCGTCTCGATCAAGCTCCCCGACACCACGCCCTGTGGTGGCACGACGGCCATCGGGCCCGCCGATATCGAGTTTCTCGAAGGCGAGAACGCCTCGGTCATCGCCCACCTCACCGCAGCGGGTGACCTCACCGCCACCAAGTTCACCAACGATGTCAGCGCCACCTTTCCCGGCCAGGGCCGCCTTATCGCCCGTCACACGGCCGCGGCCGGCGCCGTCGACATCACCGTCGAACGGCGCCCGAGAACTTCCGTGACCGTTAGCAACGTCCAGAACACCCAGGGCATGGGCTATGAGGATCGTGCCGGCCGCTGGAACGTGACTCTGTCGGACACTGCCACCGGCACTCCGGTTCTGGGCCCAGCCCGCATCGTTGTTCGCCCCTTCACCGCCACCATCCTCTACGCGGTGGGCGACCCGGCAGGTGACAGTTTCACCGTCATCTCAGAAAGCATCAATCTCCGCTAGCGGACCGAACTGCCGCAGCGTTATCCATCAAGCTCCCCGGGGCTCTCGCCTCGGGGAGCTTTTGCTGTCCCAACAAGTCCCAATCTTCGTACGGGAGGGGTAGCTAGGCCCCGGCCGTCTTGGCGGCGCGGAAGGAGACGAGCTTGTGCATATCCTCGTCCCAGAGCTTGTAGCGTAGACACTCCAGGCTCTTCACCAGGCTCAGACGGGTGACGTGGTGGAGCTCCGGATTCTCCCGGTAGCACTCTTTGAGCCGGTAGTTGGGAATCAGGCTCGAAAGATGGTGGACGTGGTGGTAGCCGATGTTGCCCGTCAGCCAATGCAGGATGGCCGGTAGATCGTAGAAGGAGCTCCCCTCGATGCCGGCGGCAAAAAAGCTCCAGTCGGGGTGATGCTCCCAATAGGTGTCCTCGAACTGGTGCTGGACATAGAACATCCAGACTCCCAGCGCACCGGCGATGAGGGAAATCGGCAACTGGACCATCAGAAAGCGTTTGACACCAATGGTCAGCCCCATGACGATGATGATGGCGAGCAGCGCCAGGTTGGTCCACAGGATGCCCCGCCATTCCCTCTTCCAGGAACGGGGAGTGTCAATGGGGTAGCGGTGTTTGATCATGAATTGCCAGACCGGACCGATGACAAAGAGGACGAATGGATTTCGATAGAGCCGGTAGCCCAGCCGTCCAAGCCGCGATCGCTCGCGGTACTCCTTCACTGTCAGCGTGTCGACCTCACCAAACTCCCGACGGTCCAGGTCTCCCGAGCTGGCGTGGTGGATGGCGTGGGTCCGCTTCCAGTAGCGATAGGGGGTTAGCGTCATGACACCAAGCCAGAAGCCCACGGTATTGTTGGCGGCTCGGGACCTGAAAAACGAAGCGTGTCCGCAGTCGTGTTGGATGATGAACAGCCGGACGAGAAAGAACGCCGCCGGAACCGCCAGCGCCAGCGTCAGCCAATAGGAAATATCCAGGGTGCGGAGCATCAGATACCAGGTGCCAACAAAGAACAGCATGGTTGGTAGACGCTCTTGCCCAGGTGGGGTTTGGCGTATGGTTTGAGTATCTGATTCCAGAATCGCGCGGCGCTCTGATTCTCTTTTGCTTCCACTGATCGTCCCCGTCTTCTTCCTCAGAAGTTGGTACCGGCTGGCAGATGTTGTTCGGACTTTTACCGAATAGCCTAACGCTGTCAACCTAGATGGTCACTTGCGCGAACACGCCTTGCTCACCGGGAAGCCCAGTCTTCCACCTCTTCTATCGCTCTCGGTATCGGCCGGCCGAGAATCCGGTGGCCGTCGTCGAGAACAACCACATCGTCCTCGATGCGGACACCACCGAAGTCACGGTAGGCCTCGACACGCTCGTAGTCGATGAACTCCTCGTGCTTGCCCTCGCTCCGCCAGCGGTCGATGAGTTGTGGAATGAAATAGATCCCCGGCTCGACTGTGATGACAAAACCCGGCTGCAACGCACGGGCGAGACGCAGATAACCGAGACCGAACTTCGAGCTCCTCTCCGTGGTCTCGTCGTAGCCCACGTCGTCCTCGCCGAGACCCTCCATGTCGTGGACGTCGAGGCCCATCATGTGCCCCAGACCGTGGGGAAAGAAGAGGGCGTGCGCACCAGCCTCCACCGCCTCATCCACGTCGCCTCGCATCAGGCCCAGCTCGCCCAATCCGGCTGCGATGCGCCGAGAAGCCAGAAGATGGATGTCCCGGAACGGCACACCCGGCGCCACGGCTTCGATCGACTCGTCGAGAGCAGTGTGAACGATCGTGTAGATCTCCTTCTGTCGCTCGCTGAACCGACCACCGATAGGGATGGTGCGGGTAATGTCGCCGGCATAGTGGCCGGGCGACTCGCCCCCGGAATCGTGGATCGCCAGGTCGCCCTCCTGCATGATGTTGCCGTGGCTGTGGTTGTGGAGGACTTCGCCCCGCACCGAGAAGATGACGGGAAAGGCCAGCGCCCCACCACGCGCGACAGCGATCCCCTCTACTGCTCCGGCGACTTCCTGCTCGCGCACCCCGGGTCTGGCCATCTTCATCGCCTCGGTGTGCATACCCCAGGTGATCTCCAGTGCTCCCTCGATCTCGGCTATCTCCTCGTTCGATTTGTTCGCCCGTTGGTCGATCACCGCCCGCACCAGCTGGCGCGAGACCTGCTCGTCTATCGTCTCGGGAGCGAGTCCCAGCAGGCGCTGGAGCTCGAGCACGCTCTGCGGTCTCAAGGGCGGCAACAGGTGGATGGCCCGCTCCTGCTCGCGGGCCGTAGTCAGCACCTCGGCCAGCTGTGACGTCGGCTTGGTCTCACTCACCCCCACGGCCTCCGCCTGCTCGGCGAACGGTGTGCGGGGACCGGTCCAAACGATTTCGTCGACCGTCGGATCGTCGCCAAAGAGGATCTCGCGCCCTTCGTCGACATCGATCACACCGGCCAGACCCGGACTGTCGAGCCCCAGGAAGTAGAGAAAAGAGCTGTCCTGGCGAAATCGGTAGGGGTTGTCCTTGAAATTCATCGGACTCTCGTCGTGACCCAGAAAGAGGATCAATCCGGAGTCGAGTGAGCTTCTGAGTCGAGATCGTCGATCGCGGTAGGTCTCGGCATCGAACATAGCCTCGAAATCTTAACCGATGTGGAGATGGTGGTAGGGGTGTCGATTGTTTATGATTCAGCAGTTCCCGGGCCTCAAACCGTGACCGATCAGCAGATCCCCACGACTCTCGAAGTCGTCGACTCTCACACCGAAGGAGAACCTACGCGGGTGGTCGTCGGCGGCTGGCCGCCGCTTGCCGGCCGGTCCATGGTCGAGCGCCGGGCCGAGCTCAAGGCGACCCACGACCACCTGCGACAAGCGGTGGTGCTCGAGCCCCGCGGCCACGCCGCGCTGGTCGGCGCCCTGCTCACCCCACCGGTGGAGGCGGACTCGGAGGTGGGAGTGATCTTTTTCAACAACGTCGGCTATCTGGGCATGTGCGGACACGGTCTGATCGGTGTCGTCCGCACGCTGGAGGAGATGGGGACCATCGGGCCGGGCAGAGTCCGGATCGACACCCCCGTGGGCACCATCGGTGCCGAGCTGGCCGCAAACGGCGCGGTGACCATGGAGAACGTCCCCTGTCACGCTCACTCTCTCGACGTCGAGCTCGAGGTCGAGGTGTTGGGCAGAGTCGTGGGCGATGTGGCCTGGGGGGGCAACTGGTTCTTTCTTGCGCACCTGCCCGACGAGAAGCTCGAGCTCGCCAATCTCGAACGTCTCCTCGCCGTCACCAAGAGCATCCGTCGCGCCACCGATGCCGCCGGGCTGGTTCCCGCCAGCGAAGGGGAGATCGACCACATTGAAATCTTCGCCTCACCGCGGCGCGCCGACGCCGACAGTCGAAACTTTGTCCTCTGCC
>SBFI01000072.1 GCA_006227875.1 Acidobacteriota bacterium | reverse complement strand
TGAAATCCTCAAAGCCGATCAGCCAGTGCTTGCCGGCGGTCGCCGTGTTCGCCTGCTTTACCCGGTGGGTCTGACTCGGATCCTTGCCCTGGGCGATGGCCTCCTCGCGGGTCAACGTCACCACCTGCTCGCGGGCCTGGATCGGCTTTTCGCCGTCGAAGGCGTAGGTGTCGGTCGACCGCATGCCAAAACCGATGTCGGTGGGCCCGGTGGCAAAGACGCAATGCTCGTCGACAAACTCCCTGTCGACCGCGATCTCGCGGGCGATGTAGTTCAAGATGGCGAGATCGGTCTGCGGCTTGAAGACGATCTCCTGGTCCGCCAGATCGGAGGAGCGGTTGCGGAAAGTGGTGAGGTTGATCACCCGGTAGTCGGGGTCGGCGAGGCGCTTGTCGGTGACCCGCGCCCACAGCATCGGGTGCATCTCCGCCATGTTGGCCCCCCACAGCACCACCGTGTCGGTGAGCTCGATGTCGTCGTAACAGCCCGCCGGCTCGTCGATACCAAAGGTCTGGATAAAGGCGGCGACCGCCGAGGCCATACAGTGACGGGCGTTCGGGTCGATGTTGTTGGAGCGCCAACCGGCCTTGAGCAGCTTGACGGCGGCATAGCCCTCCTGGACGGTGTACTGTCCAGAGCCCATGATGCCGACCCCGGTCGGCCCCAGCTCGCCGTAGACCCGCTTGAACTGACGCTCCATCTCGTCGAAGGCCTGCTCCCAGCTGACCGGAACGAAGTCGCCTGCCTTGTCGAACTTGCCGTCCTTCATCCGCATCAGCGGACGGGTCAGCCGATCCTCGCCGTAGAGGATCTGGGCGTTGGCGTAGCCCTTGACACACAACAGACCCCGGTTGACGGGATTGTCGCGGTCGCCCTGGACGGCGACCACCCTGCCCTTCTCGGTGGCGATGCGGATACCGCAGCCAACACCGCAGAAGCGACACACTCCTTTGTCCCAACGCCAACCGTTCTGCTCTCCGAAGGCGGCCACCGGCAGCCCGGCGGTTGCTGCCGCGGCAGCGGCCACGCTGGCCTTGATGAAGTCGCGACGCGACAGTCTCGAGATGTCATTCATCGAACCTGTTCTCCTGTTCGTTTTCCGTGCCGGTGGCCCCGAGCTCCTCGGACCGATGCTCCACCAGAGCCGCCGCCAGCACCCCGGGCAGCTCCTGCAGGCGGCGGAGCCCCTCCTGCTGCTCCTCCAGGGTCTCGGTCTCGAGCACCGCAACGATCCGTCCGCCCTCGGGGTCGAGATAGTGCACCTCGACGCCGGGGACGGCATCCACGCGATGCGAAGTGTCGGCCAGCTCCTGCGGCCGGGCGGTGACGATGATGCCCGAGAAGTGCATGCTCAGTGTTTCCAGGTGCCCTGGATCCAGCCCCAGGTGCCATTGGCATGCTCGATCAGCACCTCCTCGGCTGCCCCGTCGCCGTTGAAAAAGGCGACACCGGCGCCGAGCCCAAAGCCGTGTTTGAACGACCAGTTGAACTGGGCGTCGACCTCGAAGCCCAGCGAATCGGAGGAGAAGGTGTCGCCGACGGCCGGGCGCCGGATCAGGTAGCCGAGCGCCTCCTCGTTGAAGGCACCCGCTCCGCCCCACCAGGCATCCCGCTTGTCGTCGAGGGCAAAGGTGTGAAAACCGAGCCGCACATTCGATTTGGCCCCCGGTTTGAGCAGCAACAAGAGATAGATGTCCTGCAGGTTGGAGAAAGCGCTGAAGTCGATCGAGCCGTAGAACTTGTGGTTGGTGGGCAGCAGGTTGAAGAAGGTGCCGTGCTCGCCGGCCGAAGGGTCGCCTCCCGAGGCCTGGGCGATGCCCACCCTGACCTCGGGTGTAGCCAGGGTGTTCGGAAAGATATAGCCCCCCTCGACGATAAAAGCCCAGGCGTCCTGGTCGACCGGTCCCCAGTCACCGCGCTGGAGTGCCGTCCACAGCATGAGATCCCGGCGCTCGTCGCCCAACAGCAGGCTCGCCCCGAGGGTGGTGATCTTGATGTCGTCACCGGCCACGGCCACCGCCCCCGGACGACCGTCGTCGTAGTAGAGCCCGAAGAGCCGCACCTCGCCGCTCGACAGCCAGCCCCCATGGCGCCCGGTCAGCGTCAGACCATAGACGTTGAGATCGGCCAGCTGCTCGAAAGCGTCTTTGTAGTTGACCCCGCCGGCCAGGGGCCGCAGCGCGAACCCGGAAATATCCGAGCTGCCGAAGTCGACACCAAAGGTGAACCCGTCGTAGCGCCGCCCGACGTTGACCCAGTCCCAGTTACCGATCAGGCGCTCGCTGAGGCGAGTCCTCTTCACCTGGTCGAGGTGGGTTATGCCGGTCAGGATCTCGACACCGCCCCTCCAGCCCTGGCGGCCCAGCGTCATCCGAAAGCGATCGGAGCGATAGCCGACGCTCGCCTCGGCGATCCCCACCATGCTGGGATCGGTGTCGCCGTCGTTAGCATCGACGTAGACCTTGGCAATGCCGAAGGCGCCGTCCTCGGGTAGGCCGTAGCTGGCCGCCCCCTGGAGCACACCATGAAGCTTCCAATGCTCCCACTTCAGATCGAGCCCCACCCGTGCCCGCAGTTTCCAGTATTCGAAGTCTTGCTCCAGATCGGGATTTCCCGACGGCGTGTCCCAGCCCTCCCAACGCGCCCGCAGATCGATCGGTACATCGATCTCGGGTCCGGCTGCCAGTGTCGACCCGCTTACAGCCACGATGAGGAGGCTGGTGAGGAGCAAAATCCTGGTTGTCATATCAAAAGAACCTCCACTTTCCGTCGTCATCTTCAGGTCAACGGATAGAGTGTGTCAACCGTTTGCCGGAGACAATACGAGAAGGGGTAGGAGGAGCCTGCCCGTCGGGGTAGTGCCGCAATGCGGCGCCGGATTGACCCTTTTTTTCAAAGGAGAAACCGATGCTTTTATCCGATACCTGGAGACAGGTTGCCGCGGCGCGGCAACGGCGCGCCCCGCATTCCCTCCGCCCCGATCGAACGACCCTCACCCCAGCTGTCTACGGGTACAATCGCGCTCCTAGGGAGGACTATTCGATGACCGAAAAGCGAGGCATACCGAAGACCTATCTTCGTTTCCGCGAGACCTACCCCGAGGTCGCCGGCAACTACGAGGCTCTGGGCAAGAGCCTGTCCCAGCTCGGTGCCCTGGACGCCAAGACTGTGGCGCTGGTCAAGCTGGCGCTGGCGGTGGCCCAACAGCGCGAGGGGGGGGTCCACTCTGCCGCTCGCAAGGGGCTCGAGGCCGGGCTCGAGGCGGATGAGATGAAGCAGGTGGCGCTGATGGCGATCACCACCATCGGTTTTTCATCGGCGATGGCGGCGTTTACGTGGGTGGAAGATATCGTCGGTGGGGAGTAGGGGCGGGCTTGGCCCCGCCCTCCCGAGTGCGCGAAGACCATGGCAGAGCCCGTAACCGCTGAAAGGGGTCAAGGCCTTAGGGAGGGCGCAAGGCGCCCGGGAGAGGACAAACCCCTCCCCTACTGCAACGAGAAGCGGATCGTCAGATTGAAGAAGACGGGGACCGGCACACCGTTGCGGGTGGCCGGCTTGAACTTCCAATTGGCGGCGGCCTCCACCGCGGTGTCGGACAGTCCCATCGGTAGTCCTTTGAGCACCTTTATGTTGGTGACATTGCCCATGGCGTCGATGATCGCCTCCAAAATCACGATCCCCTGCACCCGGCCCTTGCGGGCATCCTCGGTGTAGGGGGGCGAGGGGGCAAAGAGCCGCTGTGGGGGCAACACGTCCCCGCCTACCTGCATCGGTCCGACGCCGGCACCGCCGAAGTCGGCGGCTGGCGGCCCCTCCGGAATCCCAAAGGCCACGTCGAGATCGGTCACCTGGATGTCGGGAACGTCCACCTCCTCCACCCGGATCGGCTCGGGATCGTCCGGTGTCGGATCGGGGATGGGGATGACCTTGGTCTTCTCCTTGCGCTGCGGTAGCTGTTGTTGCCGCGCCGGTGGCGGCGGCTTGAAGCGGATCTGCTGAACCACATAGACCGGCCGCTCCTGGCCCGCCCAGGTAGGTCTGGCGGCCATCTCCGGCAGCTGCAT
>SBFI01000455.1 GCA_006227875.1 Acidobacteriota bacterium | reverse complement strand
GATCTCCTTCGAGGTCGAGGAATCCAGGTTCCCGGTCGGCTCGTCGGCCAGCAGGATGGAGGGGTTGTTGACCAGGGCGCGGGCAATGGCCACCCGCTGCCGCTGTCCGCCCGAGAGCTCGCTCGGCTGGTGATGCATGCGATCGGCCAGACCCACCTGCTCGAGGGCCCTCGCGGCTTGTTGGCGGCGCTCCTTTCTCGGTAGACCCGAATAGATCAATGGCAGCTCGACGTTGTGCAGGGCGTCGGTGCGGCTCAGGAGATTGAAGGTCTGAAAGACAAAACCGATCTCGCGGTTGCGCACCGCCGCCAGCTCCTGATCGTCGAAGTCCTGGACCGGCTCGCCGTTGAGGACATAGGTGCCGGACGAGGGGCGGTCGAGACAACCGACCACGTTCATCAGGGTCGACTTGCCACTGCCCGAGGGACCCATGATCGCCAGGTATTCCCCCGGCTGCACCTCCAGAGTCACACCATCCAGCGCCCGGACGACCTCACTACCCATCTCGTAGGTCTTGTGGACGTCGTCGAGCTCGATGAGCGCCATCAATCCTCGTCCTCATTCTCGTCGCTGCCCTGCTTGCGCAACTTGATCGGGTCACCGTCTTCGAGGTCCTTGAGCGAGCGATAGGGTCCGGTCACTACCTTCTCTCCCGCCTCCAGACCGCTGACGATCTCGACATGAGTCTCGTCGGACAGACCGGTCTCGACCGCCCGTTGCCGGGCCACCTCGTCATCGACGACAAAGACGACGCGGATCTCGTCCTGCTCTTCCACCGCCTCGTCGCCCTTCTCCTCCGGTTCGTCCTCGTCGGCCAGCGGTGGTCGATCGACCACGGCCTGGATCGGCGCCACCAGCACATCGGTCTGCTCGGCGGTGTTCATCCGGGCACGGACCGACATACCCGGTCGCAACACCTCGTCCGGATCGTCGAGCAAGACCTTGACCTTGAAAAAGGTCACATCGGGTTGCCGGTTGCGTTGAAAGCCGGAGCTGCCGATCTCCACCACCCGTCCCGTGTAGGTGCTGTCGGGGAGCGCGTCCACGTCCAGCTCTGTCGATTGCCCGAGCTCGAGGAATGCGACTTCGGTTTCGTCGACGTCCACGACCGCCAGAATCTCGGAGAGGTCGGCGATGATGCCGATCACCGAGGCCGGGTTGTTCATCGTGCCGGAGACCACCACCTCCCCTTCCTCCGCCCGCAGCTCGATGACGCGACCGGACAGCGGAGCAAAGATCGTTGTCTTGGACAGATCGTCTTCTGCCTTGTCCAGCGAGGCCTGGGCCTGGATGACGGCTTCACGGCTCTGCTCCAACTTGAGCTCGGCCGACTTGTGTTGGAGCTGGGCCGATTCGAGCTGCTCGCTGGAGACGACCAGCTCGTCCGCGAGTCGCTGCATACGTTGGAGCTTGAGATCGTTGTCCTCGAGCTCGATCTCGGCCTGGCGCAACCGCGAGCGGGCGATCGAGAGCTCGGCGACCGCTCGGTCACGGATGGCGACAAAGGCCTCCTTTTCCAGTTCGAGGACAGGATCGCCGACCTCGATGCTGTCGCCCTCTTCGACAAAGAGCTTCTCGATCCGGGCGATGACATGGGCCGAGAGATTGACCTTGATCCGGGGGTCGATCTCGCCGCTGGCTTTGACCAGCCGCGAGATGTCGCGGTGCTCGACCTCCTCCAGATAGATCCTGATCGCCTTCTTGCGATCCCCGGCGCGGATACTGAAGAACACGACTGCGCCCAGGGCGAGAAGAACCGCAATGACGATGATGGCGCGCTTCAAGACAAGTCTCCCTCTCTCGTTCTGTCGATGAGCGGGGGCCGGGCGGGTCTAGCCCGCGAGCGACACCCAGCCTACCTTGGCCACGACGTAGACCGCCCACAGCAGGACTACGGTCACCCCGGCCGTCGTCTTCCCGACGCGACCGACAATGCTGTAGCCGATGGTGAGCAGGACCAGGGTCCAGAGTGAAAACAGGTCGATGCTCGATAGCAGGGCGGTAAGTGCGGTGCCGGCATCTTCGGGTGCCAAGGCACCGAGATTCGAGAACAGCACTCCCCTTTGACTCTCTTCGATGTCGATGGTCTCGCGGCTGTAGATCACCGGCAGGCTGAGCAGCGAGGAGACGGCCGCGGGCATGAGGCTGTGCAGCGTTACCGACAGGCTGGTTTGATAGCTGAACTCGGCTCCTATCAGCTTGAACACCACCCAAAAGACGAGCGCCATCACCAGAAAGGCCAGCGGTGCGACCACGAGCACACCGACAAGGGCTCCGATCCAGCCAAAGCGCTCTGCGATCTCGGTCGCCTGCTCGATCTCCTCGGCCGAGGCCCGGCGGCCGCGATCTTCCATGCTCTGGCTGATCACTTCGGCCATGTCCAGCTTCTGGAAAACCAGGTAACCGGCAGCTGCCCCCAGCAGCACCAGCACCACGAGCGCCACCACCCAGGTGGGGCGCTCCGCGATCGAGCGAAATGTCTTTTCAGGACTGATCAGGACGCCGATCAGCCGGCCGAGGCTCGAGTCCTCCATAGGATCCCCCTTTCCGAGGGACCCTATTCTCCCACGATTTGGACGCCGCTCTCCTCGATAAGGCGACCGATTGACTGGTAATGCAGCGCCAGGGCGCGGCGGTAGGTGGCGACGGCCGAGACAAAGCGGCTGCGGGCAGCGATGAGATCCTCCTGGATCCGGAGCACCTGGAAGCTGGTCGACATGCCGTTGTCGTAGCGCTTCTGCTCGGCCTCGTAATTCTTTTCCTCCAGCCGCCGGGAGACACGGGCCGACTCGATGCCTTCGGCGGAGGCGTCGAGCAGCCGGATCACTCGCCGCACTTCGGTGGTGACCGCCAGCTCGAGGTCGTCGAGCTCGACCAGCCCGCGCTCCAAAGCCAGATCGGCGATGGCGACGTTGGCTTTGGCAAAGCGGTTCTGGAGGGGCATGGCAAAGTTCAGCGCCACCCGCCAGCCATCGAAGTCGGCGTTGAGGATCTGATCTATGGCATCGCCATAGTCGCCCTCTTCGGTGCCGAGGATTTCTCCGGACAGGAAGTCCCGATCGGTGACGTCGCCGCCGACGCCGTTGAGACCATAGGTCGCGGTGAGATCCAGACGGGGTTTCTTCTGGTTGCGGAAATAGCGCGTATCGAGCTCCTGGTTGCTGATCGACAGCTTCTTGGCGCGGACTTCGGGGCGCTCTTCGAGGGCGGTGGCGATGGCTGCGTCTACGTCCACCTCGAGAGCGTCTTTGAAGGGATCGGAAATGGGCTCGATCGGCGCCGTCCACTCCTGCTCACCCTTGAGATTGAGAAGCTGGCGGACGATATCCATCCGATCACCGACCAGGGCCTGGGCGCGGATGATCTCGACCTCTCGATCGGCGACTCCGGCCTCGCTCTGCACCAGCTCCAACGGTGCCAGCGTCCCCACCTCGACCCGGATCTTGTTCTGTTCGTGGAGCTGTTTGGCCAGCTCCAGGCTCTCCTCCGCGACCTCGAGCTGGGCAATGGCTTCGGCCAGATCCCAATAGGCGTTCTCGACAGAGAGGAGAACACCCATCACCTGGCCCTCGAAGTTCTCTTGGCTGATGTCGAAGTTGGTTCGGGCGATGCTGATGTTGCGGTTGGTGGCCATCCTGCCCAGGTTTCTCAACAGCGGCTGGCTGAAGGTCACATCGGTGTCGATCCGGTAGCTCGGATTGAGAGTGGCAAAAAGGGAGTTGGTGTCCTGCCTATTGTTCTGCCAGGTGCCTGTCAGCGTTCCACCGGTGTTGACCAACTGTTCTTCTGCTCGAACTCCTGGACCTCCGCACCCGACAGGTTGGAGGCGGTGGGAGCGGTGTCCTCGAGTGAGTCGAGGTCGGTTGTGAAGAAGGCATCGTAGATGCCCCTGTTCGCGTGGAAAATGTAGTCGGCCTCGTGCTGGTCAAAGCGCTCGACTACCAGACTGAGGTTGCGCTCGAGGGCGATGGCCTTGGCATCTTCGAGGGTCAGCTGGATCGTGCCGTCCTCGATGTCGAGCACCGGGGTGCGGCTCAGATCGGGCAGCTCGGCGCTCACCTGAAAGGAGTCGGCGGTCACCGCCAGCGGCGTCACAAGACCCGTACAAAGCACCAGAGCGATTGTTCTCCGGATGGCTTCCTTCGCTATCGATTCATGCATCATGACTGGATCCCTCACCACCAAAAGTGTTGGTTGTACAGCATTTCCAGGACGGCAGCACCACCGTCCCCCTGTGCTACGTGCGACGGTTCAAAAAGTTCCACCGGCAGAGAGCCTGGCCCCCACCGGCTCGAGCTCTCCCGGGTAGTGACAGGCCACCTGTCGACCCTCCTTTGACTCGGTCAGAGACGGCTCTTCCTCGCGACAGCGGTCCTTGGCGATCGGGCATCGGGGATGAAAGGGGCATCCGGGCGGTGGGCTCAAGGGGCTGGGCGGCTCACCCGTCAGCAGGATCCGATCCCGGCGCCGGGTCGGCTCGGCCACCGGTACGGCCGACAGCAGGCTCACGGTGTAAGGGTGTTGCGGTGCCGCGAAGATGTCCCGGGTCGCCCCGAGCTCGACGATCCTTCCCAGGTACATCACGCCCACGCGGTCGGCCGTCTGCTCCACCACCGCCAGATCGTGGGCGATAAAGATCATGGTCAGGCCAAAGCGGTTCTGCAGGTCGACCAGCAGATTGATGATCTGCGCTCGCACCGACACGTCGAGCGCCGAGACCGGCTCGTCGGCAACCAGCAGCGACGGCTCCGGTGCCAGCGCCCTGGCGATACCGATACGCTGTCTCTGCCCACCCGAAAACTCGTGCGGGAAGCGCCTCCCGGCGTCCTTGGTCAAGCCGACCAGGGTCAGCAGCTCATCGATCCTCTCCGCCCGCTCGCTCTCGGCAACCGTGTCGTGCACCTCGAGCGGTTCGCTCAGGATGCTATGGATCCGCATCCGCGGGTTGAGAGAGCCGTAGGGGTCCTGGAAAACGACTTGGAAGTGCTTTCGCCGCTGGCGCAGCTCGGCCGGAGACAAAGCCAGCAAATCCTCTCCCTGGAACCGGACGACGCCCGAGGTCGGCTCTTCGAGACGCAGCACACACCGCCCAAAAGTGGTCTTGCCGCTCCCCGACTCCCCCACCAGGGCAAAGCACTCCCCCGACGCGAGATCGAGGCTGACGCCGTCGAGTGCCTTGACATGACCAGTGACCCGCTGCAGCAGGCCGCGGCGCACCGGGAAGTGCTTGCGCAGGTCACGGACCTCGAGCAGAGCGGTCAAGAGGCCTCCGATCGGCTGGCCGGGGCGCCATGCAGAAAGCAGCGTGCCCGGTGCTCGGATGACAGCGGATAGACGTCGGGGTCCTCTTGCGCGCAATTCTCCATGACCTCGCTGCAGCGAGGATGGAAGGCGCAGCCGCTGGGGAGTCGCGCCATCTCCGGCACCTGACCGGGAATGGTGGCCAGCTGCCCACGGGCGACCGGCCGGCCAAGCGCCGGGGCCGCTGCCAGAAGTCCACGGGTGTAGGGATGGGCCGGGGCCGAAAAGAGGGCCTCCACGGGAGCTTCCTCGACCACCTGTCCGGCGTACATGACGATCACCCGGGCGCAGGTTTCGGCAACCACAGCCAGATCGTGAGTGATCAGGAGCACCGCCAACCCCAGGTCCCGGCGCAGCTGCTCCAGCAGCTCGAGGATCTGGGCCTGGATGGTGACGTCGAGCGCCGTGGTCGGCTCGTCGGC
>SBFI01000275.1 GCA_006227875.1 Acidobacteriota bacterium | reverse complement strand
CCAACGGTGCCAAACGCCCCGCCGGGGCCGCTTCCGCCATTCTCTTCCGGATCGGCCTCCCGGATCTCGATCCTTTCGGCCTCCCGCGCCCGCTCCAGGGCGTCCCAGCGACGCTGGGTGAAAAAGTACGAGGGCTCGACCAGCTCGATATCCTGTTCCGCCGCAAAAAGCTCGGCGCCCTTACCGGCCAGCAGCACGTGTGGTGTCGCCTCCATCACCGCGCGAGCGGCGGTGATCGGATTCCTGATACCGGTCACACCGGCCACCGCCCCCGCCTGGCGGGTCGGGCCGACCATGATGCTGGCATCCAATTCGTTCTTACCATCGGCGGTAAAGACCGCCCCCTTACCGGCGTTGAACAGCGGTGAGTCCTCGAAGATGCGAATGGTCGCCTCGACGGCGTCGACACTGCTGCCACCGGCAGCCAGGATCCGATGGCCGGCAAGCAGGCCTTCGCTCAGCTTCTCCTGGTAGGCCGCCTCGAGCTCGGGCGTCATGTTCTTCTTGAGGATGGTGCCGGCGCCACCGTGAACCACCATGACGATGGGAGAGGACGGCTCGGAGTCCTCGGCGGTGGCCATGCCCACGCCCAGCAGGCCCAGGAGAGCGGCAACGACCAGGGTCGTCCGGTGGCTTGCTCGCTGCGTCATGGGAGCAATTCTTATCATACCTGGGTGCGGCTCGCTGAAGCGGTCGGTGGGCTATCCTTGGAGGACTATGAAAACGGTATTGATTGGCCAGGGTAACGAGATCGAAGAGATGCACCAGACCACCTGGGAGCAGGAGCTGGCGGGCATACCCGAGCGACAGAGGGCCCGTCTCGAGTTCATGACCGAGGAGCACCACGCGGTGCGGTACTTCGCGGTCAGAGAGTTGACACGACAGGGGAGACCCCTCACGCCGGCCCTGATCGCTGACCGTCTCGACCTGCCCGAGTCGCGTGTTGTCGAAATCCTCGAGGAACTGGAGAAGAATCTCCTGTTCCTGGTTCGCAACGACGAGGGAGCCGTATCCTGGGCCTTTCCGGTGACCGTCGACCGGACACCGCACCGGTTGACCTTCAGCACCGGCGAGCGTTTGTACGGGGCCTGAGGGGAGGACGCTGTGGTCGCGCCCTTCGTGCAAGGGCGCCTGCTTCAGCAAGATCTCTCGGTCACCATCGAGACGGAGTGTGCACACTGTGGGCGGTCGCTCCGTTTGACAGTGGACAGCGACCTCGGGTACCAGATTCATAGCGAAGGAGCTCGACCGCTGGTGTTCGAGCCCCATGTCGACTGGAGAGAGATCAGGGCACCCAACATCATCGACTTCTACTGACACAACTCTGTCTTCTTCTGGTCAGAAGAACACGCTCGGGAGCATCGGCGGCAAGAAGGCGGGATGGCCGGCGCCTATCTGACGCTGGAACAGATGGCCATAGTCACTCCCAGCTCGCAGGGTGGCCTCTTCGCCTTCGGTTAGGAGCCCGCAACGCAACTGCGTAGGTTACTCGGACAGGCTCCTGGGGCGTTCTCGGTAAGATGGCCTCCATGCAGCCGCCTGCCGCCGAGGTCGTGGCGCAGCTCCGCGAAGACCGTCGACTCGGCCCGCTGATCGTCGACAGCCTCTATCTGCCCGCGGTCCCGGTGTGCACCGGCGCGCTCGACCCGCCGCTACCGCTACCTCTTCGACAAGCTCTTGTGGGTGCGGGGACCGAACACCTGTGGAGCCACCAGGTCGAGGGCCTGGCCGCGGTGAGGGCCGGGCGGGACGTGTTGGTCACCACCCCGACCGCCTCGGGAAAGTCGCTGGTCTTCCATCTGCCGGTCCTCGAGGAGGCTCATGCCGAAGATCCCGGTCGAGCCCTTTTTCTTTATCCGCTCAAGGCCCTCGGTCAGGACCAGAAGGCCAAGTTCGATGCCCTGGCGGAGGCGGCCGGCCTCGCCGAGCAGGCGAGGTGCGAGATCTACGACGGCGACACACCCAAGCATCTGCGGCAAAAGATCAAGAAGGACCCACCCCGTGTCCTGGTCACCAATCCGGACATGCTCCACCTGGGGCTGTTGAGTTACTGGCAGAGCTGGGAGCCTTTTCTGCGAGATCTCCGTTGGGTTGTTCTGGACGAGCTCCATACCTACCGAGGCATCTTTGGCAGCCACTTTCACCACGTTCTCCAGCGTCTGCTCCGGCTGTGCAACTCGGTGGGCTCGCAGCCGGTCTTCATCGCCTCCTCGGCCACCGCCGCCAACGCCGACGAGTTCGGTGAGATCCTGGTGGGCAGACCCTTCACTTGGGTGAACGAGTCGGGGGCGCCGCGAGAGGGCCGACACTTCCTCCTCATCCGACCCGAGGCCAGTCCCTACACGACCGCCCTCCACCTGCTGATCGAGCTTCTCGAGGCTGGTCTCAAGACCATCGTCTTTACCAAGGCGCGGCGAATCACCGAGCTCCTCTACTCTTGGCTGCGGCAACAGTCGCCGGAGAAGGCGCGTCGGGTGGCCAGCTACCGCTCCGGCTTTCTGCCCGAAGAGCGACGCGACATCGAGAGGCGGCTGTTCGAGGGCGAGCTGGACGGCGTCATCTCGACTTCGGCGCTGGAGATGGGGATCGATGTCGGTGGTCTCGACGCCTGTGTCCTGGTCGGCTTCCCGGGCAGCGTGATGGCAACCTGGCAGCGCTCGGGCCGGGTGGGGCGCGCCGAGCGCGAGTCGATCACCGCTATGGTGGCGCTGCCGGATGCTCTCGACCACTACCTGCTGGAGCATCCCAACGAGCTGATCGAGCGGCCCTATGAGCGTCTGATCGTCGACCCTTCCAACGAGCCGGTGAGCAAGGCGCACCTGGTCTGTGCCGCGGCCGAGATGCCTCTCGACCGACGGAACGACGCCTCCTACCTGGAGCGCCACGCCGTCCAGGTGGGGGAGCTGCTGCGAGAGAGCGAGCTCACCGAGTCGGCGGATGGACGTGAGCTCTATTCGCGACGGCGTCGACCACAGCGGAAGGTCAGCCTCAGGGGTTCCAGCGACACCGCAACGATTCTGGATGCGCGATCCGGCACCGTGATTGGCACGGTCGACGGTGTCAGGGTCCGGCACGAGTGTCATCCTGGGGCGGTCTACCTTCACGCCGGCAGACAGTTTCTGGTCGAGGAGCTCGACCTCGAAGCGGACAAGGTCCACGCCAAGCCGGTAAAGCTCGACTACTTCACCACCCCGCTGACCGAAAAGGAGACCGAGATCCTGGAGGTTCTGCGTGAGCGCCAGGAGGGGGCACTGCAGTCCTGGCTGGGGCGGCTCCTGGTCACCGAGAGGGTCGTGGGATTCGAGCGCAAGCGTATCCAGGGTCAGGAGGTGATCGATCAGCAGCCGCTGGAGCTGCCACCGGTGCAGTTCGAGACCGTGGGGCTCTGGTGGGTGGCGCCAAAAGAGATCGAGATGAGCCTCAAGGGCCGTGACGAGCACTTCATGGGGGCGCTGCACGCTGCCGAGCACGCCGCCATCTCGCTCTTCCCGCTGCTGGCCATCTGCGATCGGGGCGACATCGGCGGCATCTCAATACCGATGCACCCGCAAGTGCGGTCGGGGTGCGTCTTCATCTACGACGGGCATGCCGGTGGCGTGGGGATTGCCGCCCGCGGCTTCGACCAGCTGCCGGAGCTCCTGTTACGGGTGCTGGATTTGGTGGAAAGCTGCGACTGCGAGGAGGGCTGCCCCTCCTGCATCCAATCCCCCAAATGCGGCAACGGCAACCGGCCGCTGGACAAAAAGGGTGCCGCCAGGCTGATCCGCCTCCTCCTCGGCTACGAGCAACCCCTGATCTCGTTAGCTGAGCAGAAACCGGTTATCGTTTCCCTAACGCCGGAGGAGCCGCAGCGGCCGGCCTCCGTGCCGACCGAGAAGCCCGCGTCACCCCAGGCCGTGGACGGACCGGCATCCGACCCGGCCGAGGAGACCGAATCACGGCCGGTCTCGAAGCGGCAGGCCCCCGTGCCGGACGCGGCATCGGGTCGCGATCGCGTCACCGAGCCCAAGCTTCCAACCGACCCCCATAACACCGTCCTCTTCGACCTGGAAACCCAGCTCTCGGCCGCCGATGTCGGGGGTTGGCAGAACGCCCATCGCATGCTGGTGGCGATCGGCGTCGTCTGCCACCTGGAGGAGGGACGACTCGAGGTCTTTCACGAAGACGAAGTGGAGGACCTCGTCCGCCGCCTGGAGGCCGCGGACCTGGTGGTCGGCTTCAACGTCAAGCGTTTCGACTACAAGGTACTCTCCGGCTATACCGGGGTCGACTACCGACGAACACTACCGACGATGGATCTCCTCGAAGTGGTCCACCGCCAGCTCGGTTTCCGGCTGGGGCTCAACCACCTGGCGCAGGCAACGCTCGAGGTCGAAAAGTCGGCCGATGGACTACAAAGTCTCGAGTGGGTCAAGCAGGGACGGCTCGATCTGGTGGAGGAGTACTGCCGGCGGGATGTCGAGATCCTACGGGATCTCTATCTCTTTGGCCGCCGGATGGGCTATGTGCTTTACCGCGACAAGCAGGACCGCAAGATCAAGCTACCCATCGAGTGGTAGGACGGATGGGAGGCCGGCTATCCGGCCGATGCGGCTTCCACCCCAACTCCCACCAGCACTTTCTCCACCATGTCGAGCGCCCAGTCGAGCTCTTCCCGGGTGATGACCAGCGGTGGGGCGATGCGGATGACGTGCTCGTGGGTCTCCTTGCAGAGGATGCCCTCGGCGGCCAGCGCCTCGCAGAAGCGACGAGCGCCTCCCGCTTCGGGGTGGAGCTCGATGCCGGCCCAAAGCCCCTTGACCCGGATCTCCTTGATGAAGTCGGCGGGCATCCCGGCCAGCCGCTCCGCCATGTGATCTCCGAGCTTCGCGGAGTTCTCGACCATCCCCTCTTCGACCAGCACCTCGAGCGCGGTGCGGGCGACGGCGGCGGCGACGGGGTTGCCGCCGTAGGTCGATCCGTGGTCTCCAGGGCTGAAGACGTCCATGATCTCGTTGTCGGCGACCACAGCCGAGACGGGGTATAAACCGCCGGAGAGAGCCTTGCCCAGGATGACCATGTCGGGTCGGATCCCTTCGTGCTCGTAGGCGAACATCTTGCCGGTCCTGCCCAGCCCGGATTGAATCTCATCGAGTACCAGCAGCGAGTTGTGCTCCCGGGTGATCTCCCGCAGGCGCGCGAGATAGCCCGCCGGCGGAATGATGATCCCCCCTTCGCCCTGGATCGGCTCGATCAGGATGGCCGCCACATTGGGGTTCATCGCCTGGGCCACGGCGTCCGCGTCACCGTAGGGCAACAGGGTGAAACCGGGCGCAAAGGGTCCAAAACCGCTGCGGTACTGCTCCTCGGAGGAGAAGCCGACGATGGTGGTGGTCCGGCCGTGAAAGTTCTCGTCGAAGACCAGGATCTCGGCCTGGTCCGTGGGCACGCCCTTGACCGTGTAGGCCCATTTGCGTGCCGCCTTGATGGCCGTCTCCACCGCCTCGGCGCCGGTATTCATGGGCAGCACCCGCTCGAAGCCGGTGAGCTCGGTCAAATCCCGGTAGAAGAGCGCCAGCTGGTCGGTGCGAAATGCTCGCGACACGAGGGCGAGCTTGCGGCTCTGCTCGACCAGGGTGTCGACGATCTTGGGGTGACAGTGGCCCTGGTTGACGGCCGAGTAGGAGGCCAGGCAGTCCAGGAATTTGCGACCCTCGACGTCCCACACCCAGGCGCCCTCGCCGCGGGTGAGAACGATGTCCAATGGTGCGTAGTTGTGGGCTCCAAGGCGATCTTCGAGGTCGACGAATTCCTGGGTCTTTGTCATGGCACTCTCCGCTGAAATCTGTAGGCCGGTTTTACCACAGAGTCGGTGCAAATTTGAAGCCGGTTGTTGGTGGAGATCGGGTGGGCAAACGGGACCGACTTGAGTCGAGACCGGGCGGGGTGCTAGAAATGGCTGGACACCGGCTCTGCCGGCGTTTTTTTCTCGGGAGCTGATGGTGAAAGAATCGCGTCGCATCGACAGTCGGGCGGATAGACGACCGGACTCCAGACCCGAGGAGGGTCACTTCCTGGCCGGGCCCAACCGGCGTGGCCCGGAGCTGTTCCGCACCTTCCGCATACTGATCGAGTTTGTGCGCGGGTTCAGACAGCTCCACTTTCTGGGACCCACCGTCACCGTCTTTGGCTCCGCTCGTTTTGGCGAAGACCATCGCTACTACGAGCTCGGACGCGAGGTGGGCTCACGGCTGGCCAAGGCCGGCTTCGCGGTCATGACCGGTGGCGGTCCGGGCATCATGGAAGCGGCCAACAGGGGTGCCCAGGAGGCGGGTGGCTGCTCGATAGGCTGCAACATCGAGCTGCCCCGCGAGCAGAAGCCGAATCCGTACACCGACATCTGGATCGAGTTTCGCTACTTCTTTGTGCGCAAGGTGATGCTGGTCAAGTACTCGGTTGCATTTGTGGTGCTGCCTGGCGGCTTTGGCACCATGGACGAGATTTTCGAGACCGCAACTCTGATCCAGACCGGCAAGATCGAAGGATTCCCCTTGATTCTCATGGGATCAGACTACTGGCAGCCGGTGCTGGACTTTGCCGGGGACAAGATGCTTGGTGAAGGGACAATCGACAGATCCGATCTGAGCCGTCTGGAGCTCACCGATTCGGCGGAGGATGCGGTGCAACGGATACTCGAGGCGTCCACGGACCGGTTCGGGCTGGTCTGGGAGCGGGCCCCCGGACCAACGCGGCTCCTGGGCGAGCGGGCTCGCGGTGGGTGTGGCCCGAAGTAATCGCTCCGCTCCTTTGAGACACCCTCGAGACAGGATGAGCTGGAATGGATGAGCCGCGTGCCCCGGTCGCGGGCGGACTGATTGTGCCTCGGCTCCAGATCCTGGCCACGGCCTTCCTCTTCTCGACCGGTGGTGCCGTTATCAAGGCCATCGATCTGACTAGCTGGCAGGTCGCCGCCTTTCGCTCGGGTGTTGCGGCCTTTGCGATCCTGCTGATGCTGCCGTCGTCTCGCCGACGGTGGGACTCGGGCACCGTGGCCGTGGGCATGGCCTACGCCGGTGCTCTGATCTGCTACGTCCTGGCCAACAAGCTCACCACGGCAGCCAGCACCATCTTCCTCTACTCCACGAGCCCTCTCTACGTTCTGTTACTCGGGCCCTGGCTGTTGAAGGAGCCGCTGCGCAGACGCGACCTCCTATTCATGCTGGTCATGGGTGTCGGCTTCTTCATGGTCATGCTCGGAGTGGAGCCGGCCGGAGCCACGGCGCCAAAGCCGTTCGAGGGCAATCTGTTGGCGGCTCTTGGCGGACTCTTTTTCGCGCTGGTGGTCATCGGTTTGCGCTGGACGAGCCGGGCCGATCCGGGTCTCAGCGCCGGCCCGACGGCGGCGGTCGCGGCGGGCAATCTCATCGCCCTTGCCGTCTGTCTACCGCTGGCCTTGCCGGTGATGGAGAGCCGGCCCCTCGATTGGATGCTGATCGGCTATCTGGGGGTCTTTCAGATCGGGCTTGCCTATGCGTTGCTGGCATCGGGGCTGACGAGGCTTCCGGCGCTCGCGGCCTCGCTTCTGATTCTGATCGAGCCGGTGCTCAATCCGGTGTGGGCTTGGTGGGGCCATGGTGAGCGGCCCGGTCGGGTGTCACTGGCGGGTGGTGTGTTGATACTGGCGACGATTGCCGCGCGGGCCGTTCTCGAGTCCCGCTACCTTACCCAGACTTCGCGTCCGGTCGGGCAGTAGGTATCACGGCGCTCGGTCAGGTCGGCCTTGACCGCCGCCTTGAAGGTGTCGATGGTGCCATCCGACTCGAGAGCCTGGCGATACTCCGGGATCTCGACTGCTTCGAGTCTCATGGTAAGGGTTTTGAACGGCTTGGGTAGAAACTGTCCGGGCACCTGGATGTGGTGTAGACCACCACTGTAGGCGAGCAACATCTTCCCATCCGGAATAACCTGCAGGATGTCGGCGATACCACCCCTGATCGACATCGGGCGCCCGTCCTTGTCCAACCCGTTGGCGCGCTTCATCCGACCCTCGGGCAGGATGATGACCATGCTCTCGGAGTCGATCTGGTCGATCACCGCCTTCCATGTCTGATCGGGCTGGCGGGAGATGGGCACCACCTTGGGGGCGAGCATCTTGAAGAACCAACCAACCAGTGGGCGGTGGATGGTCTTGTCGGCGGCCGGCACCAGAGCTCGAGTTGCGATCCGCCAGATAAAACCGAGGGGCAGGAAACCCACAAACAGCCACTCGAACAGACTGGTGTGGTTGAGAAAAGTTATGACCCGGTAGTCCTGCTTCCACGGCGAATCCGGGACGTCCCCGACCCAGCGAAAGTCGAACTTGTAGAAGATCCTGGTAAGGAGCTTGAGCGTGGCCAGGAGGCTGAAGGTCAAGAGCTTGCGCACGGGTACAGAAGATTCCTCGACAAATATCCCGAACGAGTCCGGGCCGTTGAGAGGGTTCCCCCGAGAGCCTATTTTCTCATAGCCGGGCGGTGTGGTGAGATAGGATACGGCGCCATGCTGAATATCGACCTTTCGGGCAAGAAGTACCTGGTCATGGGTGTTGCCAACAAGCGCAGCCTCGGCTGGGCGATCGCCGACCAGCTGCGCGCTGCCGGTGCCGACCTGGCCTTTACCTATCAGGCCGAGAGACTACGGGACGATCTCGAGAAGCTGACAGCGGATCAACCCGGCACCCTGCTCTACCAGGCCGATGTGACCAATGAAGAGGAGCTCGAGCAGGCGTTTGCCGGCCTCGAGGAGTCCTGGGGCACGCTCGACGGCATCGTGCACGCCATCGCCTTTGCACCCCGCGAGGCGATGGAGGGTCGATATATCGACACCACGCGGGAGCACTGGCTGACGGCTTTCGAGATCTCCGCCTACTCGCTGGTGGCAGTGGCGAAGCGAGCCGAGCCGTTGCTCAACGAGGGAGCCGGTATCGTTACCCTTACCTACTATGCAGCCGAGAAGGTGGTGCCAAAGTACAACGTCATGGCGATCGCCAAAAGCGCGCTGGAGGCGAGTGTCCGCTATCTGGCCTACGAGCTGGGCAAGAAAGGGGTGCGGGTCAACGCCGTCTCGGCCGGTCCGGCGCGGACAGTGGCCGCGCGCAGCATCCCGGGATTCACGACTCTCTACAAGCAGTTTGCCGACGTTGCGCCGCTGGGTCGCCACATCACCCACGAAGAGGTGGGGCAACTCGGTCTGTTCTTGCTCTCCCCGATGGCCAGTGGGATTACCGGTGAGGTGGTCTATGTCGACGCCGGATACCACGCCATGGGGATGGAGATTCCCGCCTGACCCCCCTCCCGCCATTGAAGCGACCAAAGCCCCCAAGCCCTCATTAAACTCCGGGCCGGCCCCGGGGAGGAGTCGGCCCACAACAGGTAAGTGCCGTACCAAGGAGGTCGGGTCTCTTCCTAGTACTCCTTCCAGTTTTTGCCCTGGACGCAGACCGGGACGGGAGCGATGCACTCGAGTCCGGTATCCGACCTCTGGGCCATCATGTTCTCGCTCCGGTTGGTGAACTTGCAGGTCGGCGGTAATAGATTCTGCAAGGTCTGACTGACCTGCTGGAGGCCGCGACAGAGATTGTCGTCATCATCATCATCATCGTCGTCCGGCGGCAGGCCCCCGGACTCCACATAGGGATCGGTGATGAAATCCTGCACGTCGTAGTAGCGGGTGTCGACTCCCTCGGGTGAGTAGATGGAGTCGGCGTTGGTGGCGTTGACAATGTAGATCTTGCTGGAACCCGCCCCGCCACAAGTAACAGCGGGGTCGGGGGTGAAGGTGCTGAAGGTGACGACGCCGCCAAAGGCCAGTGACTTGGTGACCACTTTCTCCAGCGTATCGAAGGTGAGTGCCCAACCGGCCTCGTCACCCGATTCCGGGGAGACCAGCAAATCGGTACCGACGGTGGTGGCGGCGTCGAAGGCGATCTGCTTGAGGTCGGCCTGGTTCAGTGGCAGGCCGGCATCGCCGCTCTGAAAGTCGTCGTCGACGACATTGTAGAAACTGTTGGTTCCTATGGCGGGATCGCTCTTGAGCAACACATCCTCCCGATCGCCGGTGCCGAAGGAGATGGAGAACTTGCCCAGCTTGCCCACGAAGATGACCGAGGGCGGGTGATAGATGGGTCGACCCTCGGTGTTGAAGATGATGAAGGGATCCCAGGCCGAGTCGACAACCCGGGTCACAGTGCGGGAGACGGCCGAGCCGGTCGAATGGTCGGTGACCGTAGTGGTGACGAGCTCCTTTGGCGT
>SBFI01000410.1 GCA_006227875.1 Acidobacteriota bacterium | reverse complement strand
AGATGTACTTGTGAACCTCTTCGATGTAGCCGTCGGTGGAAGCCGACCAACTGCGGTTGAGATAACGCTCGCTGGTGGCGAAGTGACTCAGGACATCGGCGTAGGCCTGGAGGCCGTATGCGTAACAGATCGACTCGCGAGCCTGGACAAAGGTGTCGAGGTCCTCCATGAAGAGGTCGTCGATCTTGTGTCGCACCTCGTAGACGTCGAGGGACTCTTTTGCCGTGTCGAGCCGGGCTGCTTTCTCGACGATGCGGTCGAGGCTCCCCTCGAGCTTGCCGAGGTTCGCCTGTACCGCATCGGTGGCGCTCCGCTTGCCTCGCGCATCCAATTGCACCAGCACCACCCCGATGAGCCCCACCACAAGACAGGGGCCGACCAAGGTCCACGGGATGGTCTCGGTATCCAACACCGAGAAGTAGGCGCCGGCGAGAAAACCACCCCAGATCAACAGAAGCCCAAGTGCTCTCATTCTTCGATCTCCTCCGGCTAGCCGGCGCCAACGGCACCAAAGACCATGTAGAGGGCAAATCCCACGCCCACGAGGGCTTCACCTACGATGAGACCGGCCGCTACTGGAATGCCCACCTCTTCGCTGAAACGTCGCCCCGGCCGCCTGTCGGTAAGTACCCTGAGGACGGTGCCGATGGTGTAGGTCAGGACGATGTTGAAGGGCAGATAGAAGCCCAGACCGACGAGGATGCCCAGCCCGCCGATTCCACTGGCGCTCAGAATGGCCCCCATCCCGGCCCCCGCGATGTACTTCTGCACCGGCACATCCCCACCCAGGATGCCCTGGATCATGCTGGCCAGGGCCTGACCCTGGGGCGCCGGCAGCCGTTCGGATCCCAGTTGGTAGGCTTGGTGCAGGATCAGGATCAGCGCCATGATTACCAGGGGGCCGAGCCAGGTGCCCAGGAACTGGGCGATCTGCTGTTTGCGGGGGATCGCCCCCACCAGATAGCCGGTCTTCAAATCCATCATCAGATCGGTGGCCTGAGACATGGCCACACACATGGCGGCGCCGACGATGATCGAGGAGACGACGGTGGCGCGATCGGTCATGCCGCTCGCCACCAGCAGCAGGATGGTGATGCCGATCAGCGTCATCCCCGACAGCGGTGACCAATTGGTGCGGCCGATACACTCGGAAAGCACCACGCCGGCCATCCAGATCCAGAGCGTTCCCAGCAGTGCCATCAGACCTCCCCTCACCAAGGTGATCTCGGGGGTGGAGAGGATGGCGGTCACCAGCAGCACCACGAAGGCGGCCGCCACGGCCATGTAGAGAAGCCGGATCGGCATCTCGTCGCGGGAGAGATCGCCCTTCATCTTGGAGGCGGTATGCATGCTGCGGATGGCGCTCACTACCAACGGAAAAGCCAAGAGGATCCCGGTTAGAGCCCCACCGATGAGCATGCCGATCCCCAGTGGGCGGAAGAGGGTCAGCCGCAGATAGTTGGGCATCGAGGCTCCGGCCTCGGCGAGGGTCGCGGCATCGGGGAGCATCCCCTGTGCGGCCAGCAGCGGCGCCAGGATCCAGTAACAGATGTAGCCGCCGATGACGAAATAGACCCCGCCACGGCCGGCGATATAGGCGGCTCCGATGGTCAGCAGCGACACATACCAGACGCCGTTCATGTAGTCGGGCATGCCGATGTATTGGCCCAGGGCGAGGTTCTCGACATGGGTGAGTTGGCTCACCAGGTGGACACCGGCGCTCACCGCCGCCCCACCCAGCAGCAGCAAGGCCTTCTTCACCCCGGCACCCGGCGACTTCAAGATGGTGGCCACCGCGATCCCACCCGGATAGGCCAGGCGGTTGTAGTCGATCATCTGCTTGCGCAGCGGGATGATGAAGGCCACACCCAAGACCCCACCAGCGACACAGGCGATGATCATCAGCGGGACGTTGAAGTCGGTGTAGCCGAGGATAAAGATGGCCGGCACCGAGAACATCATTCCGGATGAGGCGCCGTTGACGGCGCTGGCGATGGTCTGGTTGATGTTGTTCTCGATGATGCTGGTGCGGCGCATCAGTCCCCTAAGAATGCCGAAGCCTAGAATGGCCGCGAGCTCGGATCCCTCGATACTGAACCCGAGAATGAGAGCGGCGTAGCCGATCGATATGGCAATGAGCATGCCGAGGAAATAGCCCACCAGGATGGCCGGCCAGGTGATCTCGGGGTAGGGGCCGTAGCGGATCGGACGTGCGGTTGGAGCACCCTTCTCTGTCACTCGCTTCCCTCCGGGTCGAAGTGGTTCAGCTGGCTGGGAGGTGCCATTCTATCCGACCGATGACGCGGCCGGCCCGACCACGCGCCTTCGGCGCGCGGTGCCCGCCGGCCGGATGCGAGATCAACCGGTCAATCGGTCGGGATTCAGGTCCAGCAGCTCATCAACGACAAATTCACCATTCTTGCGGATGAGCTTGTCGTCGAACCAGATCTCCCCGCCCCCGGCCTCCGGGTCCATGAGCAGCACCAGGTCCCAGTGGATCTGGCTGCGGTTGCCGTTGTCGGCCTCTTCGTAGGCCTGGCCCGGGGTGAGATGGATCGAGCCGGCGATCTTCTCGTCGAAGAGAATGTCCTTCATGGCTCTTCTAATGCCGGGGTGGAAGCCGATGGCGAACTCGCCGACGTAGCGCGAGCCCTCGTCGGTGTCGAGCACCTTTTCCAGATGCTCGGGCTGCGAGCTGGTGGCCTCGACTACCTTGCCCTCCTTGAAAACCAAGCGGACGTTTTCGTGGCTCACGCCGTGATAGATGGTGGGGGTGTTGTACTGGATGGTGCCGTTGATCGAATCGCGGACCGGGGCGGTAAAGACCTCGCCATCGGGAATGTTGCGATGGCCGTCGCACTCGATGGCTGCGATGTCCTTGATGCTGAACTCGAGCTCGGTCCCGGGGGCGACCAGCCGCACCCGGTCGGTGGCGTTCATCAGATCCTGGAGAGGCTTCATCGCCGCCGACATGCGGGCGTAGTCGAGGTTGCAGACCTCGAAGTAGAAATCCTCGAAGGCCGCGGTCGACATCTGGGCCAGCTGGGCCATCGAAGGATGGGGCCAGCGCAGCACCACCCACTTCGTCTTGGGCACCCGGATGTCCGCATGAACCTTCTTCCAGACGTTCGATTCGTAGAACGCCATGCGATCGGCCGGGACATCCGACCACTCCGACACATTCTGGCTGCCGCGCACCCCGATATAGGCATCCATCTCCGCCATCCGCTTGGCCTCGACATCGGCGATGAGCGCCATCTGCTCTTCGCTGCCGGCCATCTGGAGGGCTCGCCAGACGCTCTGATTCTTGAGCGTCACAAAGGGGAGCGCTCCCGCCTCGGCCGCCACGCGGACGAGCTCGCAGGTAAAGGTGTGGGGGATCTCGATGGCCTCGATGAGGACCTTTTCGCCCGCTTGGAGGTCACACGAGTAGCGGATCAGGGTTTCGGCCAGCTTGGTTTGACGTGGATCGGTCATGGTCGCCTCGTATCGGTGGTCGGGGTTGGATTTTCGCTGTCGGAGCCGGCGAGATTCTAGCAAGGTATCGGCCGTTCGATACTGTCTGCAGTCCGTGGTAGGAGTCCCGCGACCCACGGGACTCCTACCACGGACTGCTATGCTTTTTGGCTCGGAGGTGGTGATGAAAGACCATGAAGACGTTATCGTGCACGACATCCGACCGTTGGTGCGTCGGCTGGGGAAGCCGCCCGCGGAGTGGCAGCGGCAGGATCTGATCGAGCTCTGTCTCCAGCAGCCCATCCGGGTGGTCAATTTTCGCTATCCCTCGCTCGACGGCAAACTGCGGGAGCTGCGTTTGCCGGTCAACGATCCGGCCTATCTCGAGCGGATCCTGGCGGCCGGTGAGCGGGTCGACGGCTCGAGCCTCTTCCCGGGACTGTTCGATACCGGCAAGAGCGACATCTATGCCGTGCCTGTCTACCGTTGGGCCTTCTTGAATCCATGGGCGGATGACGAGCTGGATATCGTCTGTCGATTCGCCGATGCCCAGGGGCAGCCCTGCTCCGAGACACCCGACAATCTGCTGGCGGCCGTCGCCGAGCGCCTGAGATCGAACACGGGCTTCGACCTCGAGGCGTTGGCGGAGCTCGAGTTCTACCTCATCCTCGACCGCCAGGACGACCGCTTCACCGGTCGTGCTCAGCGGAGCTATCACCAGAGCGCGCCCTATCTTCACGGCCGCGCCATCGCCGACGAGATTCTGCGGGTCGCTTCCGAGGTGACCGGCATGGTCAAGTACTGTCACACCGAGGTGGGCTACATCGACCGGCTCGAGTCGGACGACCCGGAGCTCGACGGCAAGCGGGTCGAGCAATACGAGTTGGAGCTCGATCTTATGCCGGTCGAGGATCTGGGCTGCTGGATGACCGTCATCCGCTGGCTGGTGCGCATGATCGCCGACCGCCACGGCGCCTCGGTGACCTTTGTGCCAAAGCTGGACGAAGGGATGGCAGGCAGCGGTCTCCATCTTCATCTGGCTCTGATGCGTGACGGTGAGAATCTGATCCGCGACAGCGCTGGAGAGCTGTCGCCGGAGACAGTGCGCATGATCGGCGGGCTCCTGGGTCGAGCGGCGCCGCTGACCGGATTTGGCAACACCGTGGCAGCCAGCTATCTCCGACTGGTGCCGGGGCAGGAGGCCCCGACACGAATATGCTGGGGTCAGCACAACCGGTCGACCCTCATTCGTGTGCCGCTCGACTTCGCTACCGCGGAGCGGATGGATCGGGTGATGAACCCCATGGAGAGCAGTCCCTATCCGGAGAGCCTCTCGCGGCCGACGGTGGAGTACCGCACCCCCGACGGCAGTGCGCTTTCTCATCTGTTGCTGGCCGCCGTGACGCTTTGTGCCCAGGAGGGATTGACGTCCGATGAGGCCGCCGATGAGGCCGCCGAGTTGGAGGTCGCCGGCGACATTCGCTCGCAGCCCGAGCTGCTCGCCTCCCTCGACGAGCTGCCGATCAGCGCTGTCGCCGCCGCCGACTCGCTCCGCCAGGAGCGGGCCTTCTTCGAGCAGGGCGGCTTCTCGCCGCTTCTGATCGATTCGGTGCTGGAGAAACTGGAAGCCGAAGCCGATCACGGACTGAGCGCGCGGCTGCACTCACTCCCCGCCGCCGAAAGGCTCAAAGAGAGCCGGCGGTTGATGCACAAGGATCTGCACAAGCATTAGGAAGGGCGCGAGGGCTGTTGGCCCTCCACCTCTTCCCAATCCAGCTCGCTGCCGTGGATGCTGTGGGGGATGAGGTAGACGGCGAACATGACAACGGCAGCCAGCAGCACGGCGGGCCGTTGGAAGCGGGGCCGCCAGCGACAGATGGCCCAGGCCACGAGCCAAGCGACAAGGGCGGCCAGGGTCTTGTTGTCGGTCCAGTCACCCCCAAACGGCCAGCCGGTCCAGTACTCGCCAAAGGCGAACTTCTGCACCAGCGGCCCGAGGATGAAGCCACCGGGAATCATGAGCCCCAGCACCCAGGGAACAAAGCGTCCCACGTTCTCTTCTCCCAGAATCGCACCCAATGTGGCGCGGAAGACCACGTAGAGGGCCAGAAACATGAGCAGGATGTGGGGGATGAGCACCCAAGCCGGAACATCGCCGCGGAAGCGGATGATCGCTGTCTCGTCGGCGGGGAGCACCACCTCCTTGTCCGGCGCCGTGAGCCGCACCGAGTACTCGAGCTTGCCGGCCGGCGGCTGATGTGGAAGCTGGGCGGTCAGGGTACCGCTGCCGGCGGCCATGGGTAGATGAGTCCAGGGGTCGGAGGTCGGATAACGCCGCCACAGAATCTCGCCCGACACCTCGGTCGACGTGACCTCGAGCGACACGGTGGCATTACCATCGCCACCGTGGCTGCGTGGCAGCTCACCTGTAACCTCTCCTCCCCCCAGGGATTCGTCCACCGGGACGGGCCAGGTCGGCCCGGTCCGGCGCTGGTAGGAGGCCAGGGCGACGGTGCCAAAGAGCGCTGCCAGAACGATCAACACACGAAACCATCGGTGGTCGAAGAGTCGGCTCATAGAGAATATTCCGGGTCCGTTGTTGGTTAAGAAGAGCGGAGGATATCCTCTTCGAGGATGAGTGTCACATGGATATAGCCACTATCATCATTTTCTTGATTGCCTGGATACTGCTGCAGAATTTTGTCCTTCCCCGTCTCGGTGTGCCCACGTGAGCGGTTCCCGACCCGGCGGTTCGCCGGGAGACTGAAAGGACGGATGGCCCACCGGCCGAGGCCGAGCCGGCAGATCCCACCAAGCCCGCATAGACGGGGCTCCTACTTATCCTTGCTAGACTCTGTGGCGTGAGGGAAACCACCGATCGCCGGGGCAGGGAGGACTGGAGCGAGCGGAGTGTCACGCTGCCCGAAGGGGTGAGCGAGAGCCAGTGGGAAGAGGAGCGGGAGGCCTACCAGGACCCGAGACTGCGGGCTTTTCTGGACTGCTTGCGGCTGCTCGACGACGTTCCGCACAGTGACTACTCCATCCTCAATTGCTCGCCGGTGAGGCTGCGAGAGATCTGGGCAAAGACCCAGGGGATTGCCGATCTGATCGGCAACCAGATCGCCCCGCTGCTCGACAACACCTCTTGCATTCCGCAGTTGGAAGAGGCGCGGTCGAACGCCCAGGTGGCGGTGGGGATGCTGGAGAGCACGACCCTCGCCGAGCTGTCCCAGTTTCCCGTCAAGATCGCGCCCGAAAACGAGCAGGAGATCCGCAAGCTCCTCTGTTTTTGCACCGGGCAACTCCAGGATTTCGTTCAGGATACCTGTGGACAGCTTCTGGCCATGGATCCTCGACGCCTCGACGACACCGATCTGTTTCTGTCACGTGGGTTTCTGCAGCGAGTGGACGAAGCAGAGTATCTCCACGATTCCGTCCGTGAGCTCTTGAGGGAGCTCGAGCACCTGGGGGAGATGCGACACGCCAAGCTGACCTCGGCCGCCAGTCGCATCGAAGAGCAAAGGAGACTTCCGGACGCCGCCAGCTGGCAGGAGGTGGAGTCACTGCTCAGCGTGCTCCAGGTGACCGTGATCCCGAGACTCAAGCGGTTGCTGGCGATGCGGGGTGTCCGCGTCGACGAGATGGGAGATCTCGACCGCTACGCCATGGACATCTCGAACGCCTGCAGTGTCCTGCAAGCGCTGTACGAGCTGGGCCGGGAGGCCGACAACGAAGCTATCGCCAGCCTCGAGGAGGGGCGGCAAGACGAGAACGGCGGCAGCGGGGTGCTGACCAGCGTGCGCTGGGTCCTGAGCCGCCGACTGGTCTCCCTGATGCGACGCCTGGACGAGTGGCTGCACGACCTCAGTACCTTTGTCCCCCTCTGGCTGCAGGGAATCGAGAAGCGCCGCGCCCTGATGTTCAGCAGCAGGCGGCAACAGCGCTTGTCCTCTCCCCATCCCTAGGCCCACACCCCCCGGGCTCGACCACGCGCTCGACGATCCCGATGAGCTGGACAAGAACAGAAGAGGCCTTTCCCGAATGGGTCGAGGCGATTGCCGAGGGCCGGGAGCCGGTCTGGACGCCCATTGTCTGCGGGGTGTTGGCTCTGCTCGGCTGGCTGGGGCCGTCGGCTCTCGGTCTGCCGAGCTGGGCGGCCCAGCTGGCCTTTGTCGGTGCCTATGCAGCGGGCGGTGCCTTGAGTGTCGTGCGGGCGGTCAAGAGCCTCGCCGAGCGGCGGCTGGACATCGACCTGCTCATGCTGCTGTCGGCTGGCGGTGCGGCGATGATCGGCGAGGTGGCGGAGGGTGCGGCTCTCCTGTTTCTCTTCTCGCTGTCCAACGCCCTGGAGTCGCGGGCACTCCGCCGCACCACTCGCGAGATCGAGTCGCTGATGAAGCTGCGGCCGGATGAGGCGATGTTGCTCGGTCCGGATGGTGAGGAGCAGCGGGTGCCCGCCGATCGGGTGGAGCCGGGACAGGTCATCAGGGTCCGACCCGGAAGCCGGATCCCGGTCGATGGACGGGTGCTCTCCGGGCACACCGCTGCGGACCAGGCGGCCATCACCGGCGAGTCGATCCCGGTCACCAAGGACCCGGGTGACCCGGTCTTCTCGGGCACGATCAATGCTGGGGGAACAGTCGAGATCACGGTGGAGCGACGCGCCTCGGAGTCGACTCTGGCCCGGATCATCAAACTGGTCGAGGAAGCGCGCGAGGCCAAGGCACCTACGCAACGCTTTATCGACCGCTTCGAGCAAGGTTACGCGGCGACCGTCATCTTTGCAGCTCTGGTGGCAGTTGTGGTGCCGCTCGCCTTCGGCCAACCCTTTCGACCTGCCTTCTACCGCGCCATGACGCTGCTGGTCGTGGCCTCACCCTGTGCGGTGGTGATCTCGACGCCGGCGACCATCTTGGCGGCGCTGGCCCACGCGGCTCGTCAAGGGCTGCTGTTCAAAGGCGGGGCACCGCTCGAGGAGCTGTCAGAAGTCGACACCGTGGCCTTCGACAAGACCGGCACCCTGACCGGAGGTCGGCCGGTAGTGACCGAGGTGGTTCCCTTCGGCTCTTCCGAGGCCGAGCGAGTCCTGGAGCTGGCGACGGCGGTGGAGCGTCTCTCCGAGCATCATCTGGCCAAGGCGGTGGTCGAAGAAGCGGAGAGCCGTGGACTCGAGGTGCCGGTGGCGACGGCGCTGAGAAACCGGCGCGGACGCGGGGCTGTAGCTCAGGTCGAAGGAGAGCCGGTGGCGGTGGGCCGTTTGGAGCTCGTGGCCGAGCAGAGGGGGCCGGCACCTTCCGCCAGCGAAAGTGCCCGGGTGGAGGACTTGCGGCAGGAGGGTCGGACCGTGATCTTTGTCGCGGGCTGCGGCGAGTCGGGTGCCATTGCCATCGAAGACCAGGTGCGAGCCGAAGCGGCGCCGGCGGTGGCTGAGCTCAAGGATCTGAAAATAGGCAGCACCCTGCTGTTGACCGGTGACAACCCGCAGGTGGCAAAGAAGGTCGCCACCGAGGTCGGTGTGGACAGTTGGCAGGCCGATCTCTTGCCCGAGGACAAGGTCGAGATTATCCGTGACCTCAGTCGATCGGGTGAGCGGGTGGTGATGGTCGGCGATGGGGTCAACGACGCGCCGGCCCTGGCGAGTGCCACTCTCGGGGTGGCCATGGGTGTCGCCGGCACCGATGCCGCACTCGAAGTCGCCGATCTCGTTCTGGTCCGTGATCAACTCGGTCAGCTGCCGTATGCGGTGCGGCTGGCCCGGCGGTCGAGGCGGATCGTGCGTCAGAACCTGGCCTTCGCGTGCGCCGTCATCGCGGTGCTGGTGGTGATCAACCTGGTGCACGGGCTACCGCTACCCATAGGTGTCATCGGTCACGAGGGGAGCACCATTCTGGTGGTGCTGAACGGGCTGCGATTGTTGCGTCCACTCGGCAACAACACCGGTTGATCTCCCCCTGTAGAATGGCGTCTCTTCGGTTGATGGGTATGAATCGTCTGGCTGCAGCAGTAGTGCCGCTACTCGTGGCGGGTTGCGCCTCCACGGCTCCCGCACCGGAGGCGACGAGTCCGGTCGGCAAGCAGCTGGAGTTCTCGGAAGCGGCGAAGTGGGCACGTTATTCGGCGGAGCACGAGGCCGTTTATCTCCAGACCTACCAGCTGGCGGCGGCGAGACTCGTGGAGCTGACCCGCGACCTCGAGCCTGGTACCTGGGCTGTGAGTCTCGACGCCGACGAGACGGTCATCGACAACTCGCTCTATCAGAAGGAGATCTCGCTTCTGGGCGAGAGGTACACACCAGAGACCTGGGACACCTGGGTCAGGAGGCTCGAGGCGCCGCCGCTGCCCGGTGCACTCGAATTTCTGGGGCTGATCCACGACCGGGGCGGCAAGATCATCATCGTCACCAACCGGGACGAGCCCTACTGCGATCTCACCCGCGACAACTTTCGCCGGCACGGAATCCCCTTCGATCTGATGCTCTGCCGCGTCGACGGCAAAAGCCCCAAGGAGCCGCGGTGGGAGGCCGTACGCACCGGCAAGGCGTCACCCGAGTTGCCGCCGCTCGAGATCGTCATGTGGCTTGGTGACAACGTCAACGACTTCCCGGGTCTCGATCAGGAGCTCCGCCACGCACCGGCAGAGGCCTTCGCGGCATTTGGCGATCGCTACTTCGTCTTTCCCAACCCGATGTACGGCTCCTGGGAAGACAACCCCAACTAGCGATTCGTCGTGGCCCGGTCTCGGGTCCTACGGGGGCTCCCCTCCGCTGCGCGGGAGGATGGCTCCGCTGCGGGTAGCCCCCTCCGGTCCCGACCCCGGGCAGC
>SBFI01000111.1 GCA_006227875.1 Acidobacteriota bacterium | reverse complement strand
TCGCCGCCGTCAACGTCGTCTTACCGTGATCCACGTGACCGATCGTCCCGATGTTCACGTGCGGCTTCGTGCGCTCAAACTTCTCCTTCGCCATGATCCCTCCTCGGGTTAACGAACCACGTCCCTATCCTGCGGCCTTGGCCACAACCTCTTCGCTCACGTTCTTCGGCGCTTGCTCGTACTCCGAGAACTGCATCGAGTACGTGGCCCGCCCCTGGGTAACCGATCTCAGATCGGTTGCGTATCCGAACATCTCCGCCAGCGGCACCATGCAGCTGATGACCTGCGCGTTGCCTCTGGCCTCCATGTGCTGAACCCGCCCGCGGCGCGAGGTGACGTCACCGATGACGTCCCCCATGTAGTCCTCGGGGGTAACGACCTCGACCGCCATCACCGGCTCGAGCAACACCGGCTGCGCCTTTTTACAGGCATCCTGGAATGCCATCGAGCCGGCGATCTTGAAAGCCAACTCGGAGGAGTCGACCTCGTGGTAGCTGCCGTCATAGAGGTCGACCTCGACGCCGGTCAACGGATAACCCGCCAGCGGGCCTGTTTCCATGGCCTCACGGATCCCCTGCTCCACCGGCCGGATGAACTCTCTGGGGATCGCACCGCCCTTGATCTGGTCGTTGAAGACGAGATCTTCTCCGGCCACAGGGTGGAGCTTGATCTTGACGTGACCGAACTGACCCCGGCCGCCCGACTGGCGGACGAAACGGCCCTCGGCGTCGGCATCGACGGTGATCGACTCTTTGTAGGCCACCTGTGGCCTGCCGATATTGGCGCCGACGTTGAACTCGCGCACCAGCCGGTCGGTGATGATCTCGAGATGCAGCTCGCCCATCCCCGAGATCAGCGTCTGCCCGGTGTCCTGGTCGGTGTGGACCCGAAAGGTGGGGTCCTCCTGCTGCAGCTTGCCGAGAGCGGTCGCCAGCTTCTCCTGGTCCGCCTTGGTCTTGGGCTCGATCGAGACCGCGATCACCGGCTCGGGGAAGCTCATCGACTCGAGCAGGACCGGAGCGTTGGGAGCACAGATGGTGTCGCCGGTTGTCACACCCTTGAGACCGACCGCGGCGGCGATGTCACCGGCCCAGACCTCGGAGATCTCTTCACGCTTGTTGGCGTGCATCTGGAGCAGACGCCCGATCCGCTCCTTGTTCCCCTGAGTGGCGTTGAGCACCGATGAGCCGGTCTCTACGTGTCCCGAGTAGACCCGCAGATAGGCGAGCTGGCCGACAAACGGGTCGGTCATGATCTTGAAGATCAGCGCGGAAAAGGGCGCGTCGTCGGAGGCCTCCCTGGTCTCGACGGCATGAGACTTGGGATTCACCCCCTCGATTGCCGGGATGTCGACCGGTGACGGCAGATAGTCGACCACCGCATCGAGCAGCGGCTGGACACCCTTGTTCTTGAACGCACTGCCGCAAAGCACCGGCTGCAACCGGTTGGAGACCGTCGCCCGGCGCAGCGCCGCCTTGAGCTCGTCGTTGGTGATCTCTTCGCCCGAAAGGTACTTCTCGAGCAGCTCGTCATCGGTCTCGGCGACCGCTTCGACCATCTGCTCGCGCATCCTGTGCGCCTGATCGAGATAGGCGTCGGGTATCTCGGCTACCTCGTAGTCGGCACCGAGGGTCTCATCCTTGTAGGAGATACCCTTCATCTCCACCAGATCGATCACCCCCTGAAAGGAGTCCTCCTTGCCCCAGGGCAGCTGGATCACGGCCGGTGAGGCGGCCAAACGGGACTTCATCATGGCCACACACCGATCGAAGTCCGATCCCACGCGATCCATCTTGTTGACAAAGGCCATACGGGGAACCCGATAGCGATCGGCCTGCCGCCACACGGTCTCGGATTGGGGCTCCACCCCGGCTACCGCGTCGAACACGGCAATGGCACCGTCGAGCACCCGCAGTGACCTCTCTACCTCAGCCGTGAAGTCCACATGGCCCGGGGTATCGATGATGTTGACCCGATGATCGTTCCAGAGACAGGTCGTCGCCGCCGAGGTGATGGTGATACCGCGCTCCTGCTCCTGGACCATCCAGTCCATGGTCGCGGTCCCATCGTGGACCTCGCCGATCTTGTAGTTGACGCCAGAGTAATAGAGGACGCGCTCGGTAGTCGTCGTCTTACCGGCATCGATGTGGGCCATGATGCCGATATTCCGGGTCTTGCTCAGAGGTACCTTGCGCGACATGACTCTTGACTCTTCCAGTGCTTCTATTCGGCACAAAAGCGACAGCGGAACTTCGCCGTCGCCGATCAAACCTTCTCACTTCGGCCTGCTCCCCGCTCAGACGGGAAGAATTATCGCTACCAGCGATAGTGAGCAAAGGCCTTGTTTGCTTCCGCCATTCGATGTGTGTCTTCCTTCTTCTTGATTGCCACACCGCGGTTCTCCGCGGCGTCCATCAGTTCTCCCGCCAACTTCTCGTTCATGGTCTTCTCGCTCCGCCGCTCGGCACTCTGGAGAATCCACCGGAACGACAGGGCAAGCCGCCGATTGGGACGGACTTCGATCGGAACCTGGTAGGTCGAGCCACCAACCCGGCGGGACTTCACCTCCACCGCCGGTCTCACGTTGTCGATCGCCGACTTGAAGACCTTCATCGGGTCGTCGCCCGAGCGCTCGGCGATCACATCCAGAGCCTGATAGAGAATCCGCTCGGCCACCGATTTCTTGCCATCCCGCATGATGACGTTGATGAACTTGCTCACCAACTGCGAGTTGTAGACCGGGTCCGGAAGGATCTCCCGTTTGGTGGCCGCGGTACGCCTAGACATTTGCCTCGTCCTCTCCTTGCCTGTATCTCGAGCTGCTATCTCGGTCGCTTGGCGCCATACTTCGAGCGGCTCTGCCGGCGATCTTCGACACCCATGGCGTCCAGCGTCCCGCGGATAACGTGATAGCGGACACCCGGAAGGTCCTTTACGCGGCCGCCGCGAATCAGGACGATCGAGTGCTCCTGCAGATTGTGCCCAACCCCCGGGATATAGGTGGTCACCTCGATGCCGTTGGTCAGCCTCACCCGGGCGACCTTCCGCAAAGCCGAGTTCGGCTTCTTGGGGGTCTGAGTGTAGACCCGGACACACACTCCCCGCTTCTGCGGCGAAGCTTGCAGCGCAGGGCTCTTGGTCTTGTGCGTGTGCCGCTTGCGGCCCTTGCGCACCAATTGATGAATCGTCGGCATCGCCAAAAACTCTCCTAAATTACGCCGTGTCTCGACCCCAAAGGGCGTCAATACACCCTGGAAACTCCGACTACTCGAACCTTCTGTCGAGAGTCTAGATAGGAGTTATGACAGGCGAAACGACCCCTTGCCGGTCCCCTTTGAGGACCTCGGAGTCGAACCGAACGAGATTAACAAGCCGGGCTGCCCCCGTCAAGGGGTCGGCCCCACCTCTCATCCTCCTCCGGTGGGCCCCCTTAGGACCGCAAACGCCCACCACTCGAGGTCGTCTACTCGGTTTCCACTACCTCCTGGGGAAGGGCTCGGATACCCGCCTCACCAAAGTCGAAGATCAGCTCGTCCTCCGACTCCTCCGGCCCTTCGTATTCGATCTCCTCCATATGGAAATCGTGGTACATCGACATGCCCGTGCCGGCCGGAATCAGACGACCGACAATGACGTTCTCCTTCAGGCCTCGCAGCTGGTCCACCTTGCCGCAGATGGCGGCCTCGGTGAGGACCCGCGTGGTCTCCTGGAAGCTCGCGGCCGAGATGAAGCTCTGCGTCGACAGCGAAGCCTTGGTTATCCCCTGCAACATCGGGCGTCCAATGGACGGCTGCCCGCCGGCTTCCACCACGCGGGCGTTTTCCTCCTGGAACCGCCAGCGGTCGACCTGCTCGTCGATGAGGAAGTCGGTATCCCCGACCTCTTCGATCTTTACCGAGCGCATCATCTGCCGGACGATGACCTCGCAGTGCTTGTCGTTGATATTCACGCTCTGGGAGCGGTAGACCTCCTGGATCTTGTCCACCAGATAGCGCTGGAGCTCGTTCTCGCCCAGCACCTGGAGGATGTCGTGGGGGTTGATGGGCCCGTCGATCAGCGGCTCACCGGCCCGCACACGCTCGCCATCCTGGACATTGATGTGGACCGACCGCGGCACCAGATACTCCCGCACATCGCCGCTGTCGCTCTCGACGACCACCTTCCTCATGCCCTTCTGGATGTCGCCGAGGCGCACCGTGCCGTCGATCTCGCTGATGATCGCGGGCTCCTTGGGGCTGCGCGCCTCGAAGAGCTCCACCACACGCGGCAGACCGCCCGTGATGTCCTTGGTCTTGGTGGTCTCACGGGGGATCTTGACCAGCACGTCGCCGGGATGGACGGTGTCGCCGTCCTGGACCACCAGATGAGAGCCGGTCGGCAGCAGATATCGCCGCTCCTGGCCCTTGCCCTTGACGATAATGGCCGGCGCCCGCTTCTCCGTCTGTGGCGCTTCAACGATGATCCGCTGCGACAGACCGGTGACCGAGTCGGTCTCCTCACGGACGTTTTCGCCCTCGAGGATGTCGTAGAACTTCACCTTGCCGGCGATCTCGGTCAAGACCGCGGAGGTGAACGGATCCCACTCCACCAATTCCTGGCCGGGCTGGACTTCGTCACCGTCCCTGGCCAGCAGATGCGAGCCATAGGTCAGCGCGTAACGCTCCAGCTCACGACCCCGTGGATCGATAATGACCAGCTTGCCGTTGCGGTTGATGGCCACCAGATCCCCGGCTTTGCTCTCCACCGTGTTGACATCGATGAATTTGATCCTGCCGGGGTTCTTGGCATGGTGCTTCGATTGCTCGGACACCCGGCTGGCGGTTCCGCCATAGTGGAAGGTGCGCATGGTCAGCTGGGTGCCGGGCTCACCTATCGACTGCGCGGCGATAACGCCGACCGCCTCGCCCAGATTGACCATCCTGCCGGTGGCCAGATTGCGGCCGTAGCAGGCGGCACACACTCCACGCCGGGTCTCGCAGGTCAGTACCGAGCGGATCTTGATCCGTTCGATCCCTGCGGCCTGGACGGCATTGGCGATCTCTTCTGTGATCTCCTGGCCGACCGCCGCCAACTGCTCGCTCGACGCCGGGTCGTAGACTTCCTCCTGGGACACCCGGCCCACGATCCGATCCCGCAGCGGCTCGAGGATGTCTCCGCCCTCCATGATGGCGCTGACAAAGATGCCATCGATGGTGCCGCAATCCTCCTCGGTGACGATGACGTCCTGCGCCACGTCTACCAGCCGTCGTGTCAGATAGCCCGAATCGGCGGTCTTGAGCGCGGTGTCGGCCAGGCCCTTGCGGGCACCGTGGGTCGAGATGAAGTACTGGATGACCGTCAGACCCTCACGGAAGTTGGCGGTAATGGGGGTCTCGATGATCTCGCCCGAAGGCTTGGACATCAGCCCGCGCATGCCGGCCAGCTGCCGCACCTGCTCGCGTGAGCCTCGCGCACCGGAATCGGCCATCAGACGGATGGGGTTGAACACCCCCCCTTCGTCCTCGGCCTGCTGCATGTCGCTGAACATCTCTTCCGACACCTTCTCGGTCACCCGGTGCCAGATGTCGATAATCTTGTTGTGGCGCTCACCGGCCGTGATGACACCGCTGGTGCGCTGTTTCTCGATGTGCAGCACTTCGTTGCGTGCCTGGTCGATGATCGAGGTCTTCTTCTTGGGAATGACCATGTCGTCGATCCCGAAGGAGACGCCCGCCATGGTGGCGTAGAGGAAGCTGACCTCCTTGACCTCGTCCAACATCTTGACCGTCAGATCGTTGCCGTGCTTGATGTAGCAGTAGCCCACCAGCTCCTGCAGACCCCTCTTCTTGAGCAGTCCATTGATGAAGGGGATCTCCTCCGGCAGGTGGAGATTGAGAATGACCCGACCGACCGTGGTATCTATGAGCTCCCTGTCCAGCACCTGAAGATCAGCGTGGAGGATGTCCTGGTCGTGATACTGGGTCTCCAGGTTGATGTACTCGCCGCTGTAGCGGAGCCGAATCCGGGTCTGGGTCTCTACCAATCCCTCGTGCAGCGCCAGCAGCACCGAGTCGATATCGTGAAATAGCCGGCCCTCACCCTTGGCACCGTCCTTTCTCATGGTCAGGTAGTAGCCGCCAAGGACCATGTCCTGGCTGGGGACAGCCAGCGGGCGCCCGTGGGCGGGGCTCAGGATGTTGTTGGCCGACAGCATCAGCACGTGGCTCTCGATCTGCGCCTTGGGCGACAGCGGCACATGGACCGCCATCTGGTCGCCGTCGAAGTCGGCGTTGAAGGCCGCGCAGACCAGCGGATGAATCTTGATCGCCTTGCCCTCGATGAGCACCGGCTCGAAAGCCTGGATGCCGAGTCGGTGGAGGGTCGGGGCACGGTTCAAGAGCACCGGGTGATCCTGGATCACCTCTTCGAGGGCATCCCAAACCGCCTCCTCTTCGCGCTCCACCATCTCCTTGGCGGCCTTGATGGTGCCGACCAGCTCTTTACCTTCCAAACTGTTGTAAATAAAGGGCTTGAACAGCTCCAGCGCCATCTTTTTGGGGAGCCCGCACTGGTTGATCTTGAGCTCCGGACCAACCACGATGACCGAGCGCCCGGAGTAGTCGACACGCTTGCCCAGCAGGTTCTGGCGAAAGCGGCCCTGTTTGCCCTTCAGCGTGTCCGACAGTGACTTGAGCGGACGATTGTTCGAGCCCTTGAGGACCCGACCACGGCGACCGTTGTCGAAAAGGGCGTCCACCGCCTCCTGCAGCATGCGCTTCTCGTTGCGTACGATGACCTCGGGTGCGCGCAGCTCCAGCAGCTTCTTGAGACGGTTGTTGCGGTTGATGACACGCCGGTAGAGGTCGTTGAGATCGCTGGTGGCAAACCGCCCGCCGTCGAGCGGCACCAGCGGACGCAGCTCGGGTGGAATCACCGGGATGACATCCAGAATCATCCATTCCGGGCGTTGTCCACTGCGGCGGAAGGCGTCCACGACCTTGAGTCGTTTGGCGGCTTTGAGCCGGCGAATCTGGCTGGTCTCCGTCTTCATGACGATGCGGAGCTCTTCGGCCAGCTCGTCGGGATCGATCCGGCTCAGGATCTCCTTGATCGCCTCGGCGCCCATCCTGGCGACAAAGGCTTCGTCACCGTAGGTATCGCGCACCTCGCGGTAACGCTCCTCGCTCAGCAGCTCCCGCTCCTCGAGATCGGTATCACCCGGGTCGACGACCACATAGCTCTCGAAGTAGAGGATGCGCTCCAGGTCGCGGAGGCTGAGGTCGAGCAGATGACCGATGCGGCTGGGCAGGCCTTTGAAGAACCAGACGTGGGAGACAGGACTCGCCAGCTCGATGTGTCCCATTCGCTCGCGCCGGACACGCGAGCGGGTCACCTCGACACCGCACTTGTCGCAGATGACGCCACGATGCTTCATCCGCTTGTACTTGCCGCACAGGCACTCCCAGTCGGTGATCGGACCAAAGATCTTGGCGCAGAAAAGACCATCCCGCTCCGGTTTGAAGGTCCGGTAGTTGATGGTCTCCGCCTTGGTCACCTCGCCATGAGTCCAGGAACGGATCTTCTCCGGTGAGGCGATCGAGATCTTGATCGCGTTGAAGTCTCTTACCGACTGGGGCTTATCGAAAGTTCGAAGGGGCTGCAACTGTGTACCTCCTTCCACGTGTTTCCTCTATACGACGATCCATCGACTCACTCAGGTCTGCATCAGCTCCACATCGAGACAAAGGCTCTGGAGCTCCCGCACAAGGACGTTGAAGGACTCGGGCAGGCCCGGATCCTCCGGCACCTCGCCCTTTACCAACGCCTCGTAGATGCGGCTGCGCCCTTCGACGTCGTCGCTCTTGACCGTCAACAGCTCCTGCAGGGTGTAGGCGGCACCATAGGCCTCCAACGCCCAGACCTCCATCTCGCCAAAGCGCTGTCCGCCAAACTGGGCCTTGCCACCCAGCGGCTGCTGGGTGATCAGCGAGTAGGGACCGATGGAGCGAGCGTGGATCTTGTCGTCCACCAGGTGGGAGAGCTTGAGCATGTAGATGTAGCCAACGGTTACTTCTTGCTCGAAGGGCGCACCGCTCATGCCGTCGTAGAGCTTTGTCTTACCCGAGCTCGGCAGCCCTGCCTCGTCCAGCAAGGCCTTCAACTGCTCCTCGTTTGCACCATCGAACACTGCGGTGGCGAAATGACGGGACAGCTTGCGACCCGCCCAACCGAGATGGGTCTCCAGGATTTGGCCGACGTTCATACGGCTGGGAACACCCAAGGGATTGAGCACGATCTCCACCGGCGTGCCGTCGGGGAGATACGGCATGTCCTCTTCGGCCAGCACCTGGGAGATGACACCCTTGTTGCCGTGGCGTCCCGCCATCTTGTCGCCCACCTGGAGCTTACGCTTCATCGCCACATAGACCTTGACCAGCTTGATCACGCCAGGCGGTAGCTCGTCACCCTTCTGCAGCAGTGCAATTCGCTCCTCGTTGACCTTGTGCAGGACTTCGACGTAGGAGTCGGTGCGGCGATAGACCCCATCCACGGTCTTCAAGAGCTTCTTGTCCGAGATCGGGAGCTTGACCACCTCTTGCCGCGTCAACGCCTCCAGCACCGAGGTGGTGATCTTCTCGCCCCGCTTGAGGAGCTTGTCGCCGCCCCGGCTGGAGACCGCGGCCGTGACCTTTGTCCCGACCAGCAGATCGTTGATCTTCTTGTTGCGCTCCTCGGAGAGAATCCGCACCTGATCTTTGATGTTCTTCTCCAGACGGGCCACCTCACCGGCCTCGATCTCCTGCGCCCGCTCGTCTTTCTCCACGCCCTTGCGGGAGAAGATCTTTACATCCACCACGGTGCCCTCGATACCCGGCGGCACCTTGAGGCTGGCATCACGGACGTCACCCGCCTTCTCACCAAAGATGGCTCGAAGGAGCTTTTCCTCCGGGGTCAGCTGGGTCTCGCCCTTGGGCGTTACCTTGCCGACCAGAATGTCGCCGGGGGCCACGGTAGCGCCGATGCGGATGATGCCGCTGTCGTCCAGATCCTTGAGCGCCGACTCCGAGACGTTGGGGATATCTCGGGTGATCTCCTCGGGACCCAGCTTGGTGTCCCGGGCCTCGATCTCGAATTCCTCGATGTGGATCGAGGTGTAGAAGTCCTCTTTGACCAGCTTCTCCGACACCAGGATGGCGTCCTCGAAGTTGTAGCCGCGCCAGGGCATGAAGGCCACCAGCACATTCCTGCCAAGGGCGAGCTCGCCGTAGTCGGTGCTCGAACCGTCCGCCAGCACATCACCTTTGCGCACCCTCGCCCCCTCTTCGACGGTCGGCTTCTGGGTGACACAGGTGTTCTGATTGGAGCGCCGGAACTTGGTCAGCTGATAGATGTCGGCACCAAACTCCTTGGACTCGCCGGTCTCGACATCCTCGCCTTCGACCCGCACGATGACCCGCTCGGAGTCGACCGAGTCGACGATCCCGCCCCGCTTGCACTGGACAACCGCGCCCGAGTCACTAGCCACAATGTACTCGAGGCCGGTACCCACGATGGGTGCCTCACTGCGCAGCAGCGGCACCGCCTGGCGCTGCATGTTGGAGCCCATCAACGCCCGGTTGGCGTCGTCGTGCTCGAGAAACGGGATCAGGGCCGCGGCCACGGACACCAACTGCATCGGGCTGATGTCCATGTAGTCGATCCGCTCGCGCTCGATGGTGACAAAGTCACCGCCGGCGCGGGCGATGACCCGCTCGTCGGCCAGCAAGCCTTTCTGGTCGACCTTCGCATTGGCCTGGGCAATGATGTAGCGCTCCTCCTCCCAGGCGGTCAGGAACCAGGCGTGGGGCTCGGCCTCTACACGCTTCTTGTGGCCGCGCTTGAGCTTGGCGTTGGCGGCCTCGAGCTCGTCGCCGGTGATGATCTGACCCAGCTTGAACGGCCCGTCCCCGATCCGGATAACCCGAAAATGGTCGATGACCCGGCCGTTTTCGACCTTTTTGTAGGGACTCTCGATAAAACCGTACTCGTTGATCCGGGCATAGGTCGCCAACGAGGAGATGAGACCGATGTTGGGTCCCTCCGGTGTCTCGATGGGACAGATCCGCCCGTAGTGCGAGGCATGCACGTCGCGCACCTCGAACCCCGCTCGCTCCCGGGAAAGCCCACCGGGGCCGAGAGCCGAAAGTCGGCGTTTGTGGGTCAGCTCGGAGAGCGGATTGGTCTGATCCATGAACTGGGAGAGCTGCGACGAGCCGAAGAACTCCTTTATCGCCGCAATAACCGGCTTGGAGTTGATCAGGTCGTGGGGCATCGCCGAATCGATGTCCTGGTGGAC
>SBFI01000358.1 GCA_006227875.1 Acidobacteriota bacterium | reverse complement strand
CGGATTTCGGATCTCGGTTGCGGTCGGGATTTGAACAACACGGAGGCTTCGACATGAGGAGAGTTCTGATAGCGCTGGCGGCGATCGCTTTGATGGCGGCACCTTCCTGGGCGGACGGGGGCGTCGGATTCTTTGGCACCTGGGCGGACACGCGGGACGCCGACAACACTTATGGTGGGGGCGGCATCGTGGAGTTCGATCTCAGCTCCCACTGGGAAATCCAATTTCGAGGTACGCGCTACCTCAAATTCGAGACCGAGTTCCAGCTGCCTTTCGAGGACGTTTCCGAAGAAGTCGAGCCTGCCTTGCGGTCACAGGAGTTCGACACCACGGTGCTGGAGTTCGGTGCCGCCTACAACTTCATCCCGCAGGGAGCATTCGAGATCTTTGTCGGTGGCGGTTTTAGCTACTGGATATTCGATCAGGAGCCTCCTAACTCCGGTGAGATCAAGGACGAAGGCGGCTTTTACGCCCTGGTCGGGGCCGAGCTTACCCTCACCCCGTCGTGGGGTCTTTTCTTCGAAGGGATGTATCGCAACGTCAGCGCTACTCTCAAAGGGGATGATCTGGGTTTTCAACCCGTTAACCGTGAGCTCGACATGAGCGGCGCAGCCATAAACGTCGGCCTCATGTTCAAGTGGTAGATCGCTTCAGCCTCTGATATGAACGAAGGGCCGGCTCTGCCGGCCCTTTCTGTTGGGTCGCATCGAGACCCCGAAGGCGGGGCAATCCGATATCTCGAGGGGAAAAATCTGCTATAACGCTTGGCATGTGCTCGCGCAGATACAAGCAGAAGGGCTACATGGAGGACGACAGCCCCGAGCGGCGGGAACGCAAGGGGCCGCCAAAGCCACGCTCGGACCGGCCTCGCGGGCGGGGTCTTGGTGCGCCGACCGAGACCGTGTTCCGCTGCGCCCGCTGTGGGACCAAGGAGACCCTGTCGGGTCCGATCGAGCCGGTCCAGACCTGTCGCAGCTGTGGCTCGGACCTTCATACCTGCACCAACTGCAAGCACTTCGACACTTCAGCACGAAACGAGTGCCGAGAAGCGGTACCGGAGAAGATCGCCAAGAAGTCGACCCGCAACGAGTGCGAGCTGTTTATCCCGAAGGGGGCCAAGGAGTTCAAGGCGGATAGCGGCAAGCCGGACGATCCCAAAGATGCGTTCGACGCCCTGTTCGACTTTTGAGCCAAATCCCTGAAGGCAGGTTGGTGCTCGTTTTCCGCCGCGCCAGGCAGGAGAGATCGTGTTTGAAGAGCTAACAGAGCTGGTCAAGAAGATAGGGGACTTTGTCTGGGGTCCCTACCTTTTGATCCCCTTGCTGCTGCTGACCGGGGTCTTTCTCACCATCCGGTTGCGGGGAATCCAGTTCACCAAGCTCTGGCATGCTCTCTGGCTCGGTCTCATCGTCCGCCGGGAGAAGGGTGCCGAGGGGGACATCTCTCATTTTCAAGCCCTGATGACCGCCTTGGCGGCCACCGTCGGTACCGGCAACATCGTCGGGGTGGCCACGGCCATGGCGGTCGGCGGCCCCGGGGCACTCTTCTGGATGTGGATCACCGGTCTCGTCGGGATGGCTACCAAGTACTCCGAGGCAGTCCTGTCGGTGAAGTACCGGGTCGTCGACGAACGAGGGGAGCAGGCCGGCGGCCCGATGTACTACCTGTCTCAGGGGATCCGCTGGCCGCTACTGGGCAAGGTCCTGGGAGTCTTGTTCGCCCTCTTTGCCGCCGTGGCGGCCTTTGGCATCGGCAACATGGTGCAGTCCAACTCGGTCGCTGCCGCCCTCGAGGAATCGTTCGGGATGAAGGTCTGGGTGAGTGGGTTGATTCTGGCGGTCGCCGCCGGCGCCGTCATCCTCGGTGGAATCAAGTCGATCGGTCGCTTCACCGGGGTCTTCGTGCCCTTCATGATTCTGGCCTACATGGCCGGCGCCAGCTTGGTTCTGCTGCTGAATCTGGACCGGATTCCGGAGGCCTTCGGGCTCATCTTCCGCGGTGCCTTCAGCGGCACGGCGGCGGCAGGTGGGTTTATCGGGGCCGCTGCCGCCCAGGCGATCCGCTTTGGCGTGGCCCGCGGCATCTTCTCCAACGAGTCGGGTCTCGGCTCGGCCGGTATCGCCGCCGCCGCGGCACAGACCCGCGAGCCGGTGCGACAGGCGATGGTGTCGATGACCCAGACCTTTATCGACACGCTGGTGGTGTGCACCTTCACCGGACTGGCCATCCTGGTGACCGGTGGCTGGCAGGAGGGGCTCAACGGGGCGCCGTTGACCCAGTTCGCCTTTAGTACCGGTCTTCCGGGTGAGTGGGGAGACGTGATCGTCACTCTCTGTCTGACCATGTTTGCCTTTTCGACCATGCTCGGCTGGAGCTACTACGGGGAGAAGAGCATCGAGTATCTTGTCGGGGAGCGGGCGATAACCCCCTACCGTGTGCTCTTTGTGCTGGCGATCTTCTTCGGTGCCATCCGCAGTCTCGATTTCGTTTGGAGTATCTCGGACGTCATGAATGGATTGATGGCGCTGCCCAACCTCATTGGCCTGCTCCTGCTGAGCGGCGTCATCGCCAGAGAGACGCGGGACTACTTCCTGCGCACCGGCGATTAGCGTTTCTCGGCTCTGATGATCTTTCGTCTACTTGCGGACCTGGTGGTGTTGATCCACCTGGCCTTCGTGGTCTTTGTGGTGCTGGGTGGTCTGCTGGCGCTCAAGTGGCGGTGGGTCGTCTGGCTCCACCTGCCGGCGGCGATCTGGGGAGCGCTGATCGAGTTTGGGGGATGGATCTGTCCGCTGACACCGCTCGAGAATTGGCTGCGTCATCAAGGAGGCGAGGAGGGCTACGTCGGAGGCTTTATCCAGCACTACATGGTGCCGGTGCTCTATCCCGATGGTCTGACGCGGGAGATCCAGATCGTGCTCGGTGTCGGCGTCGTGCTCCTCAATCTCGTTGTCTACACGCTCATCATCCGGCAAGCGCGAAGGGCGAGCTAAGCGGCTCGTGGTGGCCCGGTTTCGTGACCTCCGGGGGCTCCCCTCCGCTGCGCGGGAGGATGGCTCCGCTGCGGTGAGCCCCCTCCGGTTCCGATCCCGGGCAGCTGCGGCGGGTCGGCAACGGGTCGGTGGTCTGCCACTCTGCTCCAACCGCGCACGCTCCACGGCCTGGGTGATGCCCTGGCTGTCGCCTCAGCGCCCAGTCGCTCCGTCGGCAGACCACCGACCCGTCACCACCCCGCAAGGTCTGACACCGGCCGCTCTCGTGTCTCCCCGGTGAGGCTTCCGGTGGGAGCGACGTCGAGCACGGGCGAGGATCCACCAGCGGTCGGTAAGGCGCAGCCGGCGGGATCCAGCCCGTAGCGCAGGCCCGCGTCACAGATCTCCGAAGCAAAGCCGGACGCGGGCCGGAAGCGAAGCGGCTCTGCGGGCGCCGCCGGGCGTCGCAGCCGACCGCATCGGTGGATCGCCCGCGCGCACCCGGAGCGAGCATTGGGAGACTCAACGGGGAGGCACCCGATGAGCTGCCATCAGCCGGTCGCAAGAGGCCTCGTGACCGGGTCACCACAAGCCGCCCGGATGACGGCAAGGGTCGGTAGGCTCGTGCGGTTATTGCAGGTAGCCGAGGGCCTCGAGTTGCTCGCGGGTCTCTTCGTCGATCTCCGCCTCTTTCCCTTCGACCTGCGCTTCGAGCAGCTTGCCGCGCTCGATCCAGGCGAAGAGTCGGGACCGGAGCCAGGCGGCTTCGAGCGGCGCAACCCCGGCGAGGTTGACCATCTCGTCCGAATCACTCTGAAGATCGAAGACATACTCCACGTCGCGAGTTCTGCCGACGCCTTCACCCATCCCCCAGTC
>SBFI01000031.1 GCA_006227875.1 Acidobacteriota bacterium | reverse complement strand
GTCGGCGGTGTCGATGTTGTCCTTGAGGAGCACCGGAATCCCATGCAGGGGTCCGCGCGGACCATTGGCCTGCCGCTCTTCGTCGAGCTGCTCGGCGATCGAGAGCGCATCGGGGTTGGTCTCGATGATGGCCCGCAACTCCGGTCCACGGCGGTCGATCTGCTCGATCCGCAGCAGGTACATCTCGGTGATCGACCGCGCGGAGAAACGACCCGATTCCATCCCCCGCCCGAGCTCGGCAAGGGCGATCTCGTCGAGCTCGAAGGGCTTGGGAGTCGGCTCGGGTGGAGTCGGCTCCGCTACGGGTGAGGTCTCGCGCCTGCAGGCGACGGGACCCGCGGCGACAACCGCACCGCCGACGGCGCCGGCCCGGATAAAGTCTCTACGGGAGATGTTGCTACTGACTGCCGGATCATGGCTCATGGTTTCCCTCCTCGGTTCGATCTACCGGCGACCGACCTACATCGGCGTCGGTAGCCACCAGGCCGTTGCAGCTGTGGCAATGGTCATACCTCAGGCGATGGCAATACTCTATCTTCAATCCGAGCTCGACCGAGATGTCTGATCCCGCCACCGATCTATCCGTGACGACCGGGCGACTGGCCACGGCCTTTGAGTCCTGGCGCCGGGAGCCGCTGAGGGGCCACTTGGTCGCCATCCTGGTTCTCTGTCTCGTCGCGGCGATTCGCTACTGGCCCTATGTCTTCTTCCCCGGACCCTTCAACGACGAGATGTTCTACTTCGGCGCCTTCTCGCGCGTCATCGAGGGTCTGTCGCCCTACACCAAGTCGGGCTTCCTCTACCCCCCGCTGACCGCGCACCTCGGTGCCTGGGCGGTCGAGCACCTAGGCGAAGGTGTGGTCATTGCTCTGATGCGGTTGATCAACCTCTTAGGGCTCGCCTTCACGGTCTGGTGCTCGTTCGCCTGGACCCCGTGGCTTTGGCGAAACCGACTGGCAGCCGGATCGCTGGTGGTCGTCCTGTCGCCGGCCATCCACTTCAGCCTCTTTCTCGGCAATCTGTCGCTCACCATTGCCGGTCTGATCGTCGGCGGTCTGCTGCTCTGGCCCCGAAGGCCGGTCCTGGCCGGGACCCTTCTCGGCTCGAGTGTCGCCATCAAGCCCCTGGCTCCGCTGGCGATTCTGACGCTGCTGGTCCATCGGCCGCTCGATGGGCGTCGTCGCCAGCTGGTGGCAGCCGGGGTCGGGCTGCTGCTGACCGGGATCCTGCTCTTTGGCTTCCCGGAGCTCGACCGCATGATGCGTCTGGCGTATTGGAACCGGCTCGAGCGCACGGTCTCGCTCCACCGTTTTGTCTATCTGTTGGGTTGGCAGCAGGGGGTCTTGGTGGTCTCGGCAGCGGTGGCGGTAGCCGCAATTGTCGTCGCCCGCTGGCGACCCCTCGGGCGCACCCACCTGCTGGCCCTGGCGGTGACCGCCGCCCTCGCCGCCACCCCGCTGGTCTGGAGTCACACGCTGGTGGCCAGCTTTCCGATCCAGGCGCTCGCCCTGACCACCGCCATCCTGCGCTATCGACAGGATGTCGGCGATGGCCCCGCCGCTCGTGCCCTGACGGTTCGGCGACGCCACCAGCTCTTGTTCGTCGGGCTCGGAGTGATCGCCATCCAGTTTGCGGAAGGACCCTCCGGCACCTACGATCAGAATCTGCTGATCCAGTGGCTGGGTACCATCCCACCCGCGGTGGCGCCCGCGGCGCTGACCGCCTATCTGTTCAAGTTTGTCGAGCCTTTTTAGGTCAAAGCTCCATCGCATGGAGCCTCTTGTAGACGGTGCGGGCCAGGTCCCGCTCCACTTCGCTGGGAATCGACATCGAGGCGGCAAACAGAGCGAATGAGGTGACCTGGAAGAGGGCCGAGCGAATCTCGGAGAAGAGATAGGCGCCGCTCACCTCGCTCAGCTCTGCGTACCGGGGTGTGAGCTCAATCGATCCATCCTGCTTGAGGCCGGCAGCCAGGAATTGCAGGCCCTCTCCCTGCTCGAGCCAGCGATCGATCTCTTCACGGGTCTGGTCGACGTTCCCCCGCTGCTCGACCACGGCAAAGATGTGTTTCAGAACCTCGTTGAACGAGGCGACCAGACGAGTGACATCCTCACTGGAGTCCCGCCGGCGGGTCACCAACTGCACACACCCCAGTCTGACCAGCTCACGCGTGACCTTGAGGGTCTCGTATTTGCCCAGCCAGGTCTCACCGGCGATCTCGCGCAGGGTACGCTCGCCGTTGCTCAGGGCCAGGACCTGCCGCAGCTTGGGGTCGAGCTCGGTGACCTCGACACCCGGCAGCAGCTCGGGACAGAGATCCAGATCGGGAACCAGCCGCTGCCACTCCTTGACGCTGTCGAGGCGCTCGGCGCCGCGCAGTAGAAGCTCCTGAATCGAGATGTGCGCGAGGGTATTCGGCCGGATCTGGTTTTCGTCACCAACGGTAAAGAGATAGCTACCCTCGGTCTCGAGCAGGGCCGCAAAGAAGATCTCCTCCGTCTGTTTGTTGAGCAGGTCGAAGAGCTCCTGATTGGTGATCAGCCCCTCCTCGACCAGGAGCCGACCGAGCCGTCTTGGCGGCCGCAGAATTCTCATCGCCTCCTCGACCTGGGTGGCGGTGAGGATCCCGAGCCGCACCAGCAGCCGGTTGAGACGATCCTCAGGATGATTGCTGGTGGCGTGTTGCAGTGTGCCCTGATCGAAGGTCAGGAGTCGGTGCGAGTCGAAACCGTAGACGTGAAGATGTCCGGCCCAGCGCGATGCCGAGATGACGTTGACGACATCGAGAATCGTGGTGTTGGAGAGAATCTCTCCCGCCATCAGTACCCGCCCAGTGGTGGGGGTGCCGTTGACGCTCGGGATCTTCTCCAGGATCAGGAGGGCCGGTGTGTCGGCGACGACGCGATAGGGCGAGCCCGCGCCGCCCGGGGCGTCACCAAAGCTCTTGACGACCCGCAGCCGCGGATCGTCCTCGTCTGACAAAAGGGGACGCTTTCTCTCCACAAAGGTCTCCCGCGCGCCAGCTTCCGACCCGTCTCAATGGTACCAGGGTCCCAACGCACGGGTCGCGTCGGCCGGCTATGGCCCGGCGACATGCACGAGCCAGCATTTTCGGACAGCATGATCTATACCAGACCACCGACCCGACATTTACGACCCAATAAGTGGGATGGTGACAATCGTTGGCACTCGGGTGACGCCGGAGGCTGTGACCGCCTCAACAGCTAGGTCTTTTCGAGGATTTCGAGCAGCTCCGCCAGCGGTAGGGTGTTGACGACGTCCTCCCTGGTCAACCAGGCTCGTCGGGCCTGCTCGACACCGTACCGCATCAGATCGAGATGCTGCACGCGGTGGGAGTCGGTGCTGATCGCCACCTTCAATCCCAGCTCCCGCGCCAGCATCAGGTGGGTGTCCTTGAGATCCAGCCGCTCGGGATGAGCGTTGAGCTCGACGATGACGTTGTTCTCCTTGGCCGCGTGGAGCACCTCGTCGAGGGCGAGCTCGAAGGGTGGCCGCTTGTTGATCAGCCGCCCGGTCGGATGCGCCAGGATGTCGACCTGCGGATGCTCGATGGCGGCCAGGACACGTTTGGTCTGCTCGGCCACCGGCAGCTCGAAGCGCGAGTGCACCGAGACAACGACCAGATCGAGCTCCTCCAGCATCTCGTCTTCGAGATCCAGCGAGCCGTCGGCCAGGATGTCCACCTCCTGGCTGCGCAGGATCCGGATCTCGGGATGGCGCTCCTGAACCTCCGCGATCTCCTTCCACTGCTTGCGGAGCCGTTTGGCGTCGAGCCCACCGGTCATCGCCAGGGCCTTGCTGTGATCGGTCATGGCAAAGTACTCGTAGCCCTT
>SBFI01000146.1 GCA_006227875.1 Acidobacteriota bacterium | reverse complement strand
ACCCAGCTCGGCCCCATCGAGCCGATCGAGTCGCTCCTCGTGGAGCCAATGTCTGACGGACTTATGTAGTTTTCGACCCATTTAGAGTCCCTCCAATTCGACCCTACGAGAGCTCCGGCCCCCAGGTTTCGATCTGTTTTTGCAGCTCATTCGAGCCTCTCCGGACCCCACCCCTGGGCGGTCAGGGTACGCACCATGGCCTTGCGTGCGCGGTGCAGGTGTACCCAGCGGAAGTCCTGTGATTTCAGCAATTTCCTCGTAGGCCAGACCCTCCTGAAAGCGCAGCACCACCACCTCGCGGTACTCCACCCGCAGCTGCCCGACGGCGTTGCCGATGGCCTCGGCCAGCGAGCGGCGCTTCAGCCGGCTATCCGGACTCTCCCCTTCAGGGTCGGGTAGCAGGGCCAACAGGTCCGCCTTTTCCTCGTCCGGGGTCTCCAGCGGCACGGTCTCGATCTGTCGCCGCCGCAGTTGATCGATGGCCGTGTTGTGGGCGATCTTGAACAACCAGCTGGAGAACTTGCGTTTGGGATCGAAGGTGCCAAGGGCTCGATAGGCCTTGATAAAGACCTCCTGCGCCAGATCCTCCGCCATACCCCGGTCCCGGACCATGCGCATGATGAGGCCGTGCACCGGCTTCTGGTAGCGGAGCACCAGGTCGCGGAAGGCGGACTCCGAGCCTGCCAAGGCTCGAGTGACCAGCTCCGCGTCTTCCGTGGGCATAGGGCTCGTTTGGGTTTGCAGCGGGCGCCCCCTAATCTACTCTATTCAACGCCTGCCAAACGTCACGCTTTGCCCGTCGACCACGAACCGGTAGACTGCGGTCGACAGGCGATACCAACGATCAGAGGAGGGATCAGATGCGAACCGTATTTGCTCTACTCGTCCTTTTGGCTGTTGCCGTGGGCGCTCAGGCCGGCGAGCTGGCGGGGGTCACCATGACCGACACCACCCAGGTCGGAGATCAAGAGCTCGTCCTCAACGGGATGGGGCTGCGCAAGAAGGCCATCGTCAAGGTCTATGTCGCCGGCCTCTATCTGCCCACCAAACAGAACGATGCCAAGAAGATCCTCGACTCCGACACCCCGCGGCAGCTGGTAATGGACTTCAAGTTCGGGGTCAGCGCCGAAAAGATGTGTGGGGCCTGGGACGACTGTCTCGAGGGCAATGTAACCGAGGCCTCGGACCAGATCAAAGCCGATTTCAAGACCCTCTGCGGCCATATGGACGACATGGGCAAGGGCGACAAGATGGTCTTTACCTACGTGCCGGGCAAGGGCACCGAGTCGTCGGTCAAAGGCCAGAGCAAGGGGACGATCGCAGGCAAGCCCTTTGCCGATGCCCTCTATTCCTGTTGGATCGGGCCCAACCCCCCAGGGGAGGCCTTCAAGAAGGGTCTGCTTGGAGAGTAGCTCGCCTCCCGCGCTTACCCCGAAGGATCTGGAACAGATCTCGCGGCTGGGCATCCCCGCCGAGGAGGTCGAGCGGCAGCTTGCTTTCTTCTCCTCGCCGCCACCCGCTCCTCGGCTCGAACGGCCTTGCCGGCTCGACGACGGCATCCATCGCCTGGTGCCGGCGGCCCACGAGCCGCTCGAGGCGGCGTGGACTGCTGCTGCCGAGAGCGGCCGGCTGCTCAAGTTTGTACCCGCCTCAGGCGCGGCTACACGGATGTTTCGGGATCTGCAGGGACAGACGAGTGGCGCCACAGCCCAGCGCGGTCACTTTCTCGACGAGATCGCGAGTTTTGCCTTCTATCCCCGGCTGCAAGAGAGGCTCGCCCAGAACGGTCTCGACCTGAGTGAGCTGATCCGTTCGGGGTCGGCCGAGACCGTGCTCGACACCCTGCTGGAGCCGGGCGGGCTGGGCTATCTCGACACACCCAAGGCACTGCTCGACTTTCATTCCTACGCGGGCGGTGCCCGCACCTCCTTCGAGGAGCACTTTGTCGAGGCGACCCACTACTTGGCGACTCCCGGGGGCACCTGTCGCTTCCATTTTACGGTTACTCCGAGACATACCGACCGGTTCACTTCGGTTCTCGATCGCCTCAGAAGACCGCTGGAGCGCTCCCTGGGGGTGGTACTCGAGGTCGGCTTTTCGACGCAGAGCGACTCCACCGACACCATCGCCGTCGATCCGGAGAACGCTCCTTTTCGCCTCGAAGACGACTCACTTCTCTTCCGCCCGGGCGGCCACGGCGCTCTCCTCCACAATCTGGGTGCCCTCGGCGCGGACATCGTCTTTATCAAGAACATCGATAACATCTCCCCCGAGCGCCGACACCAGACGGTGGCGGCCTGGAAGCGGCTTTTGGCCGGATATCTTGTCGATCTGCAGGGGAGGGCCTTCGAGCTTCTCGAGCTGCTGGAGACCTCACCGGAGGACCCGGGGGTGGTGGACCGGGCGCTGGAGCTGATCACCACGGAGTTCTCGCTGGTCCCACCCCCGTTCCTGGCCGCCGCCGATCACCAGAGCCGCCACAGCTGGGCGGTCGACCGACTCGACCGCCCGATGCGGGTTTGCGGTGTCGTTATCCAGGCCGGGGAGCCGGGGGGTGGCCCCTTCTGGGTGCGGGAGACCGACGGCGGTCTTGCGGGCCAGATCGTGGAGTCGGCTCAGGTCGACCGCTCGGACCCCGATCAGGAGAAGATCTGGGCCTCCTCCACCCACTTCAACCCGACCGACCTGGTCTGTGCCCTACGGGATCGGCATGGACAGCCCTTCGACCTGAGCCGTTTTGTCGATCCGACGACGGCGTTTATCAGCCACAAGGCCTATGACGGCCGCCCGCTCAAGGGTCTCGAACGGCCGGGCCTCTGGAATGGATCGATGGCGGGCTGGAACACCGCCTTTGTCGAGGTGCCGGCCGAGACGTTTACGCCGGTGAAGACGCTTTTCGATCTGCTGCGGCCGGAGCATCCGCCGTAAGGGGCGTCCTAGTACTCGTGTAGGTACTGCTCCTGCTCCCAGGGGTGGACCACCGAGATGTACTCGTGCCACTCCTGCCGCTTGGCGCGCACGAAGTGCTCGAGAATGTGCTCACCCAGGGCCTCGACGACGACCTTGTCCTTCTCCAGATGATCGAGAGCGTCCGACAGGTCGCCGGGGAGAGCATCGATCTTGAGACGGCGCTTCTCCCGCTGGCTCATGGAGAAGATGTTCTTGTTCACCGGTTCACCCGGATGGAGTTTCTGCTCGACACCATCCAGACCCGAGGCCAGCATCACCGCCAGCGCGAGATACGGATTGGCCGCGGGATCGGGAATTCTGAGCTCGCAGCGTGTCGACATTCCCCGCTTGGCAGGCACACGCACCAGCGGGCTGCGGTTCTTCTCCGACCAGGCAATATTGGTGGGGGCCTCGTAGCCGGGTACCAGCCGTTTGTAGGAATTGACCAGTGGGTTGGTCACGGCCACAAAGCCCTTGGCGTGCTTTAGCAGCCCCGAGATGTAGCCCAAGGCCACTTTGGACAGCTGCCACTCGCCCTTCTGTGCATAGAAGGCGTTCTTCTTCTGGCGGGTGAGCAGGCTCTGGTGGGTGTGCATCCCCGAGCCATTGACGCCGAAGATGGGCTTGGGCATAAAGGTGGCGTGGAGACCGTGGTCGAGCGCTACCTTCTTGACCACAAAGCGGAAGGTGGCGACGTTGTCGGCGCACTCCATCGCCTCGGCATATTTGAAATCGATCTCGTGCTGGCCGGGGGCCACCTCGTGGTGGGCCGCCTCGACCTCGAAACCCATGGATTCCAGCACTCCGACGATGTCGCGACGGCACTCCTCCCCCTTGTCGACCGGGGTGAGATCGAAATAGCCGCCCACATCGTGGGTCTCCACCAGAGTCTTCCCATTCTCGTCTTTTTGGAAGAGAAAGAACTCGGCCTCGGGGCCGGCCACCATCGAGTAACCCATCTTCTTGGCCCTCTCGATCTGACGCGCGAGTGCCAGGCGGGGGCAGCCCTCGAAGGGTTTGCCGTCGGGACGATAGATGTCGCAGATCAGACGGGCGACGCGGGTGCCGTCCGGGCTGAGCCAGGGATTCACCCGAAAAGTCGACAGGTCCGGTACCAGCAGCATGTC
>SBFI01000299.1 GCA_006227875.1 Acidobacteriota bacterium | reverse complement strand
CGGAAATCGTCGATGTCCGAGAACAGGGCGCGGCCGAAAGCGATACAACCAGTCCGGTTACCGACGGGGATGACCCGGTCCAGGGTCCCCCAGACGGTGGTGGGGCCATTCGGAGCCTGGTGGATGTTCAATCCGAAGCGACCGAGCGGCGCCACCGAGAAGCTCAAGACCCCTTCCCGCACCTCTCCGATTTCACTGCCCCCCGGGAAGGGCCGGTCGGACAGCAACAGTACTCCCTGCTCGGGGATCAGAAAGCCGATGACGCCGCCCTGGATCTCGGGACAATCTGGAAGGGAGGTGTTATCCACGATCCACAGACGATCGGTCTGGCCAACGGCACCCGAGGCGAGGCCGAGTACCAGCGCCACCAACACCGTGAAAAGGCTTCTTGCCGTCATAGGACACCCCCTTACGCCTTCATGTTAGCCCCATTCTTTGACGCCGGAGGCCGGTGAGGAGCATCCCTGGTACTGTGCGGTTGGTCCGGAATTGGGCCTCAGGGGACCGCTTCTCCCAAAGTCGTGAATAGATGACCACCCCACCGCGTATGGAATAGTGTGAGCACCGGGATGGCTCTGCGCCAAGCACCACCACCCATGGACGAGGCGGAGGTTGTCAGCCTCGCTCAGGCCGGCGACGAGAAGGCCTGCGAGGCCCTGGCTGTCCGTTTTCGCCGGCCGGCCTATCTGCTGGCCCTCCAGCTCCTCGGCAACCCCGACGATGCCCTCGACGTGGCCCAGGACTCACTGATCCGCTTCTTAACGACTCTGGGTCGATTCGACGGCCAACGACCGGTTCTACCCTGGCTGCTGACCATCGTCCGCAACCGTGCTCGCGATCTACAGCGACGGCACCGGGTGCGCAGGGCCGAGTCGCTGGATGCGGTGGTGGAGAGTCCCCGGTTGACGGACCACCGCCGGAACCCGGAGTTGGAGACTTATCAACGAGAGCTACAGCGCAAGATCTGGCAGGGGTTGGGACGGCTCGACCCGGCGCGACGGGAGATCCTGGTCCTCAGGGACTTTCAGGATCTCTCCTACGCCGAGATCGCCGAGATACTGGATATCCCCGTGGGTACGGTCATGTCGCGGCTCCACCGGGCACGAAGAGAGCTCCGCAGTGTCCTGGAAGATGAGCTTGGAGGTTTTCATGTCTGAGGCCTGCCCCCATTCGTTTGACGATCAGCTGCTCTCGGGTCACCTCGACCACGAGCTGACCCAGGCAGAAGAGCAACAAGTCCGTATTCATCTCGAGGATTGCGAGACCTGCCGGGCCCTGTTCGGGCAGCTCGAGCAGATGAGGAAGGCAAGCATGTCCACACCATTTGCCACACCCGACGACGAGCAGTGGAGCGAGAAACCGCGAACCCCATCCAGTCGTTTTTTCCGGGGAACGGGGTGGATCCTACTCCTGGCCTGGTTCATCGTCAGCCTGGGAATCGCAGGTTGGACCTTTGCCACCGAGCCGGGGCACCCGCTGATCAAGTTGCTGGTCGTGAGTGGCCTGGCGGGGGTGGGTCTACTCTTCGTCTCGGTGCTGCTCGACCGGCTGCGCAGTGCCAAGACCGACCGCTACAGGAGGGTGCAAAAGTGATCGTAACCACGACCGATACCATCGTCGGCAAACGCATCGTCAGGACCCTGGGCCTGGTGCGGGGAAACACCATCCGGGCACGGCATGTCGGCCGTGACATCGTGGCCGGGCTGCGCAGTGTTGTCGGTGGCGAGATCAGCGAGTACACCAAGCTCATGGCCGAAGCCAGGGAGCAGGCCGTGGATCGGATGGTAGAGGAGGCGCAGAAGCTGGGGGCCAATGCCGTGGTCGAGGTGAGATTCTCGACCTCCGAGGTGATGAAAGCGGCGGCCGAGCTGCTGGCCTTCGGCACCGCCGTCGTTGTCGAGGACGATGAAGACTAGAGCCGTCAGGGATCTGCTTCGGTGACGACGAGATCCCAGAGCTCTGCAGCGTGTTCGATCATCTCCGGCAGATCTTCGGCAAGAACATAGCGTCGGCGCACGAGCTCGACCGCAGCCTCGGTATAGCGGCCCAGAAAGTCGCCGCGACTCCCATAGCGCTCCTCCAGTGAGAGACGGGGATCCCCATTGCGTTCACCTTCGGTGCGCGTAAGAGGAAAGGGGAGGAAGGCACCGACAAAATCGGCCATCTCGTGCGCTGCCCCGATCTCAGGAGCACGCAGATTCCAGCTCGTGTAGGTCGCCAGCGGCACTGCAATCTCGGGCAGCCGTAGCCCGCCGAGTTCGTTGCCGTCGCCATCGACCTGAGGGACCAGCACCGGGAAGGCTCGACCCACCTTGGGTGGCTGGAGATCGACGATCCCCTGGCCGCGGAACCGGGGCCCGTAGTCGACCCGATGGGCCTGGTGGGGAGCCGGCAAGGAGCTCAACCCGGGCACCCTCGGAAAGGCGAGCTCGTCCGGCGGCACCAGTGTGCCGTCGGCGATCGAGGGAATGGCGCTGGTTGGCGGCTCCACCCCCCGGGTTACCCAATCGTCGAGCGCTGAGAGCAGGCCACGTAGAAAAAAGAAGAAGTTGGCCGGATTGGTGTCGTAGAGCGACCCGCGGGACTCGGGTGGAAAGGCGCCCACGAAGTGCTGGGCCGAGGCGAAATGGAAGCTGCGGACGTTGGGATCAGGTTCGATGTCGTGCCGCCCATCGACCGAGGTATGAATCAGCGCCGCCGCCCGCCCCCAGTACTCGTAGCCCGAGTTGGTAAAGAAGATCCGCGGCGTCGCCGGCGAGCCCGCAAGGACTTTCAGCAGACCGTCCTCCAACCCGGTTTCGGGATCTTTCTGCACGGCTCCGGTGAATGGGAAGATATCGGTGGGGTACCAGAAGGCGGAGAAGCGGTGGGCGTCGCGTGAGGGCTGGCCGAAGCGGTGGTTGAAGCTGCCGCGACCGGCACCTGCGGTATGAACCAGAAGACCGTCGAACGCGGGTCGCCCCTCGAGATCGGCGTTGAACCCCTGATAGAGAAACTGGCGTAGAAAGCGCCCGGTCTGGGAGACCCCAAAGCCAATCGCCCTCTCGACCGCCACCGGGCTTTCGGGGTGGTGCTTGAGATAGGACGCGAGATCACGCATCGCCGTCTGACCCAGGCCGACCACCGCCGGCTCGCGGGTGACATAGACCGCCTCGTAGATCTTCCCCGGCTCGAAGCCCGTGGGCAGACAGATGGACCGCGGATCGGCTACCGGTTTGCCTTCGTTGCAGCGGGCAAAGCTCCAGCTGTCGCGGGCGATCACTCGGCGCTCTCCGAGCCGGGAGTCACGAACGGTCAGCACGTTGCGGGGATCGGACGAGTCGCTCACCGGGTAGGCGTCGTGGCCGCGGTGTCCGAGAGAAAAAGTGAGCCGCCGCTCGGCAAAAACCTCGTCGGCGCGCACCAACCCTTCGATGGGAGTCTCGACGGCCGTAGCCCGGGCCGGGTAGAGCCGGAGGAGCTCGGGATCCAGGGGGACGTCGTACTGCCAGCCGAGCCAGACGAGCGAGAACCCGTGGCGCATCAGAAAGCCGTCGCCCAGGTCGGCGGCAGCCACCGGGTCGCGGCTCCTGGTGGCACCCCGGTTGAAATAACGCACCATCGCTTTGCCACCCCGGTTGGGGACCTCCACCAGGGCAGTGCCGTTGCCTCGCTTGGGATCCATGGGTCGCAGGATGTAGAGATCGGCCGAGTACTCGACGCGACCATCCTGGCGCCGGGGCGCTTTGTCGAGATCGACTACCCTGGCGTTGCCCGAATCCTCTGGATCGAGGGAGAAGAAGACCCGACCCTCAAGCTTCTCGTAGGCGCCGGCAAGCCCAAAGGAGTGACCCTCGGCCACGGGCCGGCGGGTTGCGATCTCG
>SBFI01000334.1 GCA_006227875.1 Acidobacteriota bacterium | reverse complement strand
TAATGTGGGAATTCTGGGAACTTTGGCGGTGCAAGGGTCCGACAAGGGCAAGGGGACCGAGGAGAAGTCTGGCCAGCCGTCGCTCGACGAGCGCACCGGGCCCATCGCCGATCGGCTGGGTCTGGAAGGGGAGGACCGGGAGAAGTTCATGCAGCTACAGCGCGGTTTGCTGGACAGCTCCCAGGGGAACCGCGAAGAACTGGACGGAATGCGACGCGAGATCCTGGATGACGAGCAGCAGGCCTTGTACATGCAGTTTCTGGCCCAGGTGTAGGCGCGCAGTGCCGCCGGTGGACGGCCCGGCATGCAGCAGCAGCGGATGCGTCCCGGAGCGCAACAGCAGCGAATGCGTCCCGGGGGGCAGGCTGCACCCGGCGGTCAGCAAGCGAGTCCCCAACAGGGCCAGGACCAGCCGGGCGAAGACCCGGACGGCAGCTAGGCTCGCGCCGCCGGTTGGAAGAAGCTGCTCGCCACCTCCTCGGGATCGCCGACCAACGCCTCGAGACCCTCGGCAGGCAGCCAATGGGTGGGTAGATAACGGCTGTAGAGCCCATTGAGAAAGCGCTCGTCGAGCAGGGCGATCACCCCCTGGTCGCCCGCGGACCGAATCAGACGTCCCGCCGCCTGGACCACGCGTGTCATCCCTGGGACCACGAAGGCATACTCGAATCCCCGTTCGAAGCGCTCTTCGTAGTAGCGCTTGAGGAGCTCCTGTTCCAGCGTCACCGCGGGCAGGCTCGGCCCGACGATGGCGACCGCCTTGAGCATCTCCCCCGGGTAGTCGACGCCCTCGGCAAAGACACCTCCGGCCACGGCTAGCAGCAAGACATCACCGGCCAGTGCCGAGCGCAGAGTTTCTAGGATGCCTTCCCGCTCGCGGTCGCTGTCGGCGCGGTTCTGGATCAGGACCCGCTTGCTCCGCACCTCGATCAGCTTTGAGACTTCATTCAGGAAGTCGTAGCTTGGAAACAGCGCCAGGCAATTGCCCGGCACCTGTTCGGCATACTTCGACAACCGCTCGGCGATGCGGGGGTAGTTCTCCGGGCGTCTCTTCCAGGTCGTGGCCACCGAGGTGTCGATGACCACCCGACGATTCTCTTCCGGAAAGGGGCTCGGCAACGAGATCGTGCTCAACCGCTCGGGATCGAAGCCGAGCAGATCGCGGTAGAAGTCGGTTGGCGAAAGGGTAGCCGACAGCCCGATGACGGAATGACATCGGTTGAGCGTCTCGCCCAGAAAGCTGCTGGGATCCTTGCACAGGACTCTCAAAGCCGGGCCTTGCGCTTCCGATTCGACACAGTGGCTGAACGCCTCTCCCTCCGACAACATGAGGCCGTTGAGAAATCTCAGCAACGCAAAGTAGAGATCCACAAAGGGATCTTCGGCCCTGAAGCTCAACGTCTCGCGCCGGTACTCGAGATAGTCGATAAAGGCACCGTCGAAGGCGGGCCGCAGCGCCCAGAGCTCTTCCTCGGGCAGGTCGGTCTCGGCCGCGCGCACGTTGACCCCGTGGTCCTCGAGCGCCGTCTCTACCGTACGGTCGATCAGACGTGCGAGGCTCGAGCAGAGCTCGGTAGCGAGGCGGTGGATGACTTCCTTGCCTCGCGCCATGGACTCCGCCGCCCGCTTGGCCGCGCTCGCCGAAAGCGCCGGGCTGTAGTAGCCGCGACCACGCCCGACGAGGTTGTGGAGCTCGTCGACGATGAGGATGGTGTCGCCGAGGTCGCGGTCGCCGCCGAAGTCCCTGAGGGCGACATAGGGATCGAAGGCGTAGTTGTAGTCGCAGACCACGACCTGGGATTGACCCGTGAGCTCGAGGCTGACCTCGAAGGGGCAGACCTCGGCCTCGCGGGCGGCTTCGAAGATCCGATCCGGCAGCAGAGTCCCCGACTCCTCGAGCAGCTTTGGCATCAGCTCGGAGGTGGAGAGCTTGGAGGTGTAGTCCCTGGCCCAGGCGCAGTACTCCTCGTGGCAGAGGAGCTGATCGTTGGCGCACATCTTGGCCTTGGCGCGCAGCCGCAGAGAGTGAAAGGCGGCGTCGCGGTTGAGCAATTGGAGCACGGTGGTGGCCATCTCCTGCTGCAACGTCTTGGCGGTAAGGACAAAGACCCGTTTCTCCCCGGCAAGAGCAAAGCGGAGAGCCGGGAGCAGGGCCGCCACCGTTTTGCCGAGACCGGTGGGGGCCTCCACCAGCAGGTGGTCCCGTTGCTCGAGTGCGGTGTCGACCCCATCCAGGATCTCCTGCTGGCCCGGACGGAGATCGGGGAAGGGGAAGGCCAGCTCGGTGGCGGCGGCGCGGCGGCGCAGCGCGGCCGCCCGTTTCACCTCGAAACCGCGGATGATGGAGTTGAGCCGCTTCTTCACCGCCCCCTCGAGCGCCGCAAAGCTCAACTCGAGCGGCTCGCGGTCGATCTCCTCGCTGCCGATCTCGATCAGCACCAACTCGGCGCCGATGGCTTTCTCACCCCGGCGGTGGAGCATCCAGGCATAGAGCAGCGCCTGGCGCTCGTACATCTCTCTGAGCGCCGGGGAGAGGCGGGTGCCGCGGCGGACCGATTTGATCTCCTCGACGACCAGGGTGCCGTCCTCGTTGCGACGAAGCCCGTCGATGCGGCCAAAAACGGTCACCTCCCAGCCGCGGTGGGGGAAGGTGATCGAGAGCGAGACCTCTTTCTGGTAGGCGGGATCGGCCTCCAGGGCCTCCTCCTGGTAGCGGCTATGAATCGCCTGGCCGAGCCACAGCCGCTCGTAGCCGCCCCGGTTGGCAAAGCCGATGCTGCGCCGCATCGACTCTTCGAGCAGGTCGCCGACGGAGATCTCGAGGGTGAGATTCTCGTGGTCGAGGCGCGGCGGCATGGATGGAGTATATGGCCGGTGGCGCTTTGCATTGCGTTTACATATATGCTGCGATAGCCTGAATAGCTGGTGCGGCCATGAACGGCGATCCCACAAAGACGGTCATCAACTTCCCCAAGATGCCCAAGCTGCCGGGTTTTCCAACCGGTGGGCTGAAGGCCATCTTGCTGGTCATTCTGGCCGTGATCCTGATCGCCACCAGCATGTACCAGATAGAGCCCGAGGAAGTCGGAGTCGTGCTTCGCCTCGGCAAGTTTTCCGACATCACCGAGCCGGGCCTCCACTTCAAGATTCCTTTTGGGGTCGACCGCGTGTTCAAAGTGGCGGTGCAGCGTCAGTTGAAACAGGAGTTCGGTTTCCGCACCACCGCCGTCAATGTACGCAGCCGCGTCGAGCGCGTCCCCAGTGAGGCCGACATGCTCACCGGCGACCTCAACGCCGCCGTGGTGGAGTGGGTTGTCCAATACCGCGTGGTCGATGCCAAGGCCTTCTTGTTCAACGTGCGTAACGTCGAAGAGACCTTCCGCGACATGACCGAGGCGGTCATGCGTCAGGTGGTCGGAGACCGCACGGTAAACGAGGTGCTTACCGTAGGTCGGCAGGAGATCGAGGATCTCGTCAAGATCGATCTCCAGGAACTGAGCGATCAATACCAGACCGGTATCCGGGTCGACCAGGTGGTGCTCCAGGACGTCAACCCACCGGACCCGGTCAAGCCTTCGTTCAACGAGGTCAACCAGGCGGAGCAGGAGCGGGAGCGGCTTATCAACGAGGCGCAGTCGGAGTACAACAAGGTCGTACCGCGGGCCGAGGGTGAGGCGCGCCAGACCATCCAGCAGGCCGAGGGCTACGCCCTCAACCGGGTGAACCGGGCCAAGGGAGATGCGGCCCGCTTCAATGCGCTCTACACCGAGTATCGAAGGGCACCCGAGGTCACCCGCACACGGATCTATCTCGAGACCCTTGGCGAGGTTCTGCCGGAGGTAGGCAGCAAGATCGTCGTGGGCAGTGATCTCGAGGGAAT
>SBFI01000183.1 GCA_006227875.1 Acidobacteriota bacterium | reverse complement strand
AGCTGGGGAGCGTTGTAGTCCTCCGGATTGACATCGCAGGCCTTCTCGAACCGTTCTGCTGCTGCCGCCAGATCGCCCTGGGCAAAAAGCGACCGCGCATAGAGGTAATGGGCCTCGTAGTTGTTGGGGTCGAGACGCAACGCGGTCTCGAACTCGACCTTGGCCTCGTCGAACCGCTGGCTGAGCGACACCGCCAGCCCACGGGAGGCGTGGGCCTCGGCGGAGCCGGGGTCGATCTCCACTGCCTTGAGACTGGCGGCATCGGCCTCCTGCAGGTTGTCCTCGCTGGAGTCGAAGTACATGTAGAGGAACGAGCAGCAGTCGGCCACCCCGGCATAGGGGCGCGAGTAGCTGGGATCGATGACGATGGCGCGGGCGAACATCTGGCGGGCGAACTCGAAGCCCTGCTGCCGAAACTGATAGAAGAACTTGCGGCCTTTGAGATAGAAGTCGTAGGCCTGGACGTCGACCTTGGCTGCCTTCTGCACCGCCTGCTTGGCTTCGCTGGGACTGAGTGTGACGTGCAGGGCGTCGACAATGCTCTGGGCGATCTCGTCCTGAATGGCAAAGACATCCTTGAGCTCGCGGTCGAAGCTGTCCGACCAGAGGCGATAGCCGTCCGCGACGTTGACCAGCTGGGCGGAGATGCGCAGCTGGTTGGCCGCCTTGCGAACGCTCCCTTCGAGCACGGTGCCGACGTTGAGGCGCTCCCCGATCTCGCGGATATCCGAATCGGCGTCCTTGAACTGGAAGGCCGAGGTGCGCGAGGCGACGCGGAGATTCTGGAACTTGCCCAGTCGGTTGATCAGCTCTTCGGCAATACCCTCGCAAAAGTAGTCCTGATCCTTGTCCGGGCTCATATTGCGAAAAGGGAGAACGGCGATGGAGGAGCCTGCGTCGCTCGTCTCCTTGGCCACTTCCTCTCGCAGATGCTCGAGCTCTCCGCGCAGGTCGAGCGCCGTCTGGTAGCGGCGGCCGGGCTCCTTCTCGAGACAGCGACCGACGATTCTTCCCAGGTGATTGGGCAGATCCACCTTTATCTTGGTCACCGGGCGGGGAGAGTCGCGCAGGATCGAGGAGATGAGATCGGCCGAGGTCTCTCCCCTGAAGGGACGCTCGCCGGTGGCCATCTCGTAGAGGATGATGCCCAGCGAGAAGATATCGGTGCGGTGGTCGGCCGGTCGGCTCTGCACCTGTTCCGGCGACATGTAGGGCACCGTGCCCATGACCATGCCCTCTTGGGTCAGCGCCTGGGTGGGCAGGTCCGGGTCGGCCGCGGCCGGGTCGACGGTGTGCAGCTTGGCCAGGCCGAAGTCGAGGACTTTTACCCGCCCCTCGTCGGTGACCATGATGTTGGCCGGCTTGAGATCACGATGGGTAATGCCGCTCTGGTGTGCGGCTGTCAAAGCGTCCGTCAGCGGTACGGCAATGTCGAAGAACTGTCCGACGGCCAGGCCCTGCGCTCCGATCATCTCCTCTAGGCTCTTGCCCTTTACCAGCTCCATGCTGATAAAGCGTCCCTCATCGGAGTCCTCGACCGAGTAGATGGTGACGATGTTGGGGTGGTTGAGGGCCGCCACCGCCTTGGCCTCGCGCTTGAATCGCGACAGCCGCTCGGGGTCCGAGGCCATCTCGGTGGGCAGGACCTTTAGCGCCACCTGACGGTTGAGCTCCAGGTCCTCGGCCAGATAGACCGCCCCCATCCCACCCTCGCCAAGCTTGTCCAGGATCTTGAAGTGGGAAAGGGTCTTGCCGATCATCGTCTTCTCGTGCGGCCGATCGCGGTCTCGGGGCGCTAGCTCTGTTGTTTTGCGGACTGGATAAGAGCCTGGAATCTCGGGTGCTCGCGGACCGGGTCGAGATCGCTGTCGTGCTCGAGCCAGGCCGTATCGCCAAAGCCGGCCTTCACCGCCTTCTCCAGCAGATCGACGGTCTCATCGACCTTGCCGGCCAGGGAGTAGACACAGGCGACGTTGTAGAGGATGAGCGGCTCCTCGGAGTCGACGGCCAGCGCCCGGCGCGCCCAGTCGAGCCCCTTTTCGGTCTGCTCGTCTCGCACAAAGGCGGTGGCCCCCAGGCAGAGGGCCCGCAGATCCTCGGGGTTGGCCTCGACGTGCCGTTTGATGAGCTCCAATGCCTCTCGGTTGGCGGTCCTGAGCTCCTCCTCCGACACCCCCAGACCCTCCAGTGCCTGGCACTTGAAGTGCGGCGCCTGGTAGTCCTCGGGTCGGACCTCCGCCGCCTGCTCGAAGAGTGATACCGCCTTGCCGTAGTCGCCCTGCGCCAGACAGGCCCGGCCGTAGAAATAGTAGGACTCGTAGAGCTTCTTGTTGAGGCGGATGGCGGTCTCGAACTCCTTGGTCGCCTCGTCGTACTTCTTGCTCAGCGACAGAGCGAGCCCGCGCGAAGCATGGGCCTCGGCCAGCTCGGGGTCGAGCTCCAGGGCCTTTTGACTCGCTTCCATGGCTTGCTGCTGATTGGCTTCGCTGCTGTCGGCGTACATGAAGAGGAAAGAGGCGCAGTCGGCGATGCCGGCATAGGCCAGGGCATAGGCCGGATCGATCTCGATCGCCCGTCTGTACATCTGCCGGGCGAGCTCGTATCGCCTCCGGTCCATCTGGTAGAAGAACTGGCGTCCGCGCAAATAGTAGTCGAAGGCGTTGACGTCGCGCGTGGCGACGGCTTGGATGGCACGCCGCTCCTTGGGGCTCAGAGTGACTCTAAGCGCCTCGACGATGTTCTCGGCGATCTCGTCCTGGATGGCAAAGACGTCCTTGAGGTCCCGGTCGTAACGGTTCGACCACAGACGGTAGCCATCCTCCACGTTGACCAGCTGGGCGGTGATCCGCAGCCGCTCGCCGGCCTTGCGGACGCTGCCTTCCAGCACCGTGCTGACACCGAGCTTTTCGCCGATCTCGCGGATGTCCGACTCGGCACCCCTGAACTGGAAGGCGGATGTCCTGGACGCCACTCGCAGGTTCTGGATCCGGCCGAGGCCGTTGATGAGCTCCTCGGCGATTCCCTCGCAGAAGTAGTCCTGGTCCTTGTCCGGGCTCATGTTGACAAAAGGCAGCACCGCGATCGACGAGCCGGCTGATGATTCTTCGCGACCGCTCTCTTTTTGCAGCTGCTCCAGCTCGTTGCGCAGGTCGAGGGCTGTCTGGTAGCGACGGTCGGTCTCCTTCTCCAGACAGCGGCCGATGATCCGCCCCAGATGATTGGGCAGATCCACCTTGACCTTGGTGACCGGTGGGGGGTTGTCACGCAGGATCGAGGAGACCAGCTGCGCTGAGGTTGCCCCCTTGAACGGGCGGTCGCCGGACATCAACTCGTAGAAGATGACGCCGAGGGAAAAGATGTCGGTGCGATGATCGACCGGGAGTCCCTGCACCTGCTCCGGTGACATGTAGGGAACAGTGCCCATCACCATCCCCTCGCGGGTCAGGGCCTGGGTGGGGAGCTCCGGATCGGCTTCCTCCGAGCCCAACGTCGCATGCAGCTTGGCCAGCCCAAAGTCGAGTATCTTTACCCGTCCCTCGGATGTCAGCATGATGTTCGCCGGTTTGAGGTCGCGATGAGTAATACCCCGGGTGTGGGCGGTTGCCAGGGCATCGGTTATGGGTATCGCCACCTTGAAGAACTCTTCGAGGTTGAGGCCTCCCTTGCCGAGGCGGTCGTCCAGGTTCTCTCCTTCGACGAACTCCATGGTGATGAAGTGTCCCTGGTCGGACTCCTCGACGGAGTAGATGGTGACGATGCCGGGATGGTTGAGAGTGGCGACGGTGCGGGCCGTTGGAAGCGGTCGAGTCGCTCCTGGTCCGCGGCCATCTCGGCCGGCAGCATCTTGAGCGCAACCTTGCGGTGCAGGGAGGTGTCCTCCGCCAGGTAGACGGTGCCCATCCCTCCCTCGCCCAGCTTGTCGAGGATCTTGTAGTGAGACAGCGTGGTGCCAATCATGATTTAAAGCTCCCTGGCACGGCTGGGTTTCCGCTAGGCATCCGCGTTGAGGCTTTCGACCAGAGCCGCAAAGCGGGGGCTCTCGCGTAGGGGATCCAGATCGGGATCGTTCTCGATCCACTCTTTTTGCCCCATGCCGGTGGTGATGGACTGCTCGAGACAGTCGATGCCGCGATCGACTTCTCCCAGTTGGGCATAGACACAGGCGACGTTGTAGAGCACCGACGGGTTGTCGGGGTCGATGATGGTCGCCTTCTCCGCCCACTTTATGGCCTTCTCGTTATCACCTTTGTGGCACAGGGCGCTGGCGCCGAAATAGAGCGCCCTCGCGTCGTCCGGGTTGAGCTCCAGGTGTTTCTCGATGACCAGCAGCGCCTTGTCGTAGGCCGCCTCGCTGTCCCCCTTGCGCTCGAGGCCGAAATAGGTGGCGGCCAACAAGATGGGCGCGTTGTAGTCGTCGGGGTTGATCTCGCAAGCGCGCTCGAACTCCTCGGCCGCCTTCTCCGCCTCCCCTTGGGCAAACAGCGACCGGGCGTAGAGGTAGTGGGCCTCGTAGTTGTTGGGATCGAGACGCAGCGCGGTCTCGAACTCGAGCTTGGCCTCGTCGAAGCGCTGGCTGAGCGA
>SBFI01000363.1 GCA_006227875.1 Acidobacteriota bacterium | reverse complement strand
AGCAGCTCCTCCAGCATCGACCGGTCGTACTTGCTGCTGATCTCGGTGTGAATCCGCTCTTCGGCTTCGATGGAGAGCTTCAGATCGAGGGCCTCGAGGCGAACCGGCTGATCGCTCTCAGCGGCGAGTGAGATCTCGATCCAGCTGTTCTCACGGTCGAAGAACGCCACATGACGGTAGGCCTCGGGTCGGAAATCGGCATCCGCCAGACGGTTGACCACCCGCAGAATGTTGCGATTGAACTCGGCGGTAATACCGGCCGAGTCGTTGTAGGCCGCCTCCAACCGCGCGACCTCCTTGACCAGATCGACCCCGAGGAGAAAGAAATCGCCCTCGGCCATGGGGTTACAGACCCGCTGCAGCAGCTCTACCGCCTCTTCGGGCCGATAGTTGCCGATGGTGCTGCCCAGCAGGGCCACCAGCCGCGGATCCCCCGGGGGGATCTCGTTTAGGTGGTGGGTAAAGTCCGCCACCATGCCGTGGACAAAGAGCTCGTCGTACTCCCGGGCGAGCTCGGTCGCCACCCGGCGGACCTCCGACTCGCTGACATCGAAAGGAACATAAACCCGCAGATTGCCCTGCCGGCTCATAGCGTCGAGCAGGATCCGGGTCTTGGTGGCGGCGCCGGCGCCCAGCTCGACGAGCTCTTCCGCCCCCGTGCGCACCGCCAGCTCATCGGCGACGCTTTCTAGGAGTGACCTCTCGGTGCGGGTCAGGTAGTACTCGGGGAGCTCGGTGATCTGCTCGAACAGCGCCGATCCCCTCTTGTCGTAGAAGTACTTGGAGGGGATGCGACGCGGTGACTCCTCGAGCGTCGCCCGCAGCTCGACCAGGTCGGCCTCCCGATGCGAGGGCTCGAGCTGGACCTCGATCCTGATGCGGTCAGATACGGGTGTAGTCGTTGCCATCAGAGCGGTCCCTTAGTGGGTTTGGAGACTAACACCCGGAGGTCGCACCAGTCGCTCCAGCCGACCCAACAGGTAATCGACGGCGATGGCGAGCGCCGCCGCCGGTAGCGCCCCCGCGAGGATGAGGGTGGTATCGGCCAGCTGGAGCCCGGTGACGATCGGCTCCCCCAGACCACCGGCGCCGATAAAGGCCGCCAGCGTGGCGGTGCCCACGGTGATCACGCCGGCGGTGCGCACACCGGCCATGATCACCGGGGCGGCGAGCGGCAGACGGATCTGGCGCAGGATCTGAACATCCGTCATCCCCATGGCGGTGGCGGCCTCGACGGCGTCGGGGTCGGCGTCGCGGACGCCGGTGTAGGTGTTGCGGAGGATGGGGAAGAGCGAATAGATCCAGAGCGCCACCAGGGCCGGCACTACCCCAACACCCAACAGCGGCACCATGAAGGCCAACAAAGCGATCGAGGGTATCGTCTGGCTGACCCCGACAAGCCGGATCACCGGCTCGGCCAGCCGACGCCGGCGCACCAGCCAGAGACCAAGCGGGATGGCCAGGGCCGCGCCCAGGACCAGGGCCGCGGCCGACAACCGCAGGTGCTCCATAGTCCGCCGGCCCAGGGCCCGGCGCTCGAACCATAGATAACCAAGAAGATCGCGCCGGGGGACGGATGTGGCCACCGTGGCCTTCCGCTCGACCAGCCCCAGTGTGCCGAGAGCGTCGGCGGCGACGATCGCAGCCTCTTCATCGCCCTCTTGAAGACGCAAGTTGAGACCGCGCATGGTCTCCTCGTCGAGGGCCCCGGCCAACAGCGCCAGAATCGATCCCACCTCGGGATGCCGACGCAGGGTCTCGCCGTTGACCAGGGCCGCCGCTTCGTAGGACGGGAAAAAGCCGAGGTCGTCTTCGAGCACCACCAGGTCGTAGACGAGCAACCGGCCGTCGGTGGTGTAGACATCCAGCACATCGATCTCCCCTGAGGCCACCGCCTGGTACTTGAGGGTCTGTTGGAAGCCGCGGACATCGGCAAACTCGAGGCCGTAGGTCGTCTCGAGACCGGGGAGGCCGTCGCGTCGTCCCATGAACTCATAGCCAAAGCCGGCTGCGAGCTGGGGTGCGACCGCCGCCAGGTCGGAGATCGCCTCGAGCCCATGACGCTCGGCCAGCGAGCGGGGCACGGCGACCTCGTAGGCGTTCTCGAAACCGAGCGGCGCGATCCACCACAGGTCCCAGCTCTCGAGAAACTGTTGCCTTACCCTATTGAGCGTAGCCGTGGGATCACTCAGTGCCTCCTCGCCCAGCAGGCTGACCAGCCCGGTGCCGGTGTACTCGGGGTAGAGATCGATGGCGCCGGTGCGCAGCGCCTCGAAACAGACCTGTGTCCCGGCCAGGTTGAGACGGCGCTCCACCTCGAGGTCGGTGCGCTGCTCGAGCAGCTGGGCGAAGATCTCCGCCAGCAGACGGCTCTCGGCAAAGTTCTTGGAGCCGACAACGATCCGGTCTTGGGCCAGTGTCGGTGCTGAGAGAACGACCGAGACCAGGAGGAGACAACCGAGCGCACGGATCCGCCGCGGCCGGTTCCTCATCCGGCGCCCTCGGGGTGGCTCGGCCGGTCGACGTGGGAGAGAAGCTCGGCGACGTAGTCGTCGGCCGGATGCTCTCTGATCTCGCGGGGTGGGCCGGTCTGCAGGATCCTGCCCTGGCGCATGACGGCGACCCGGTCGGCCAGCTCCAGCGCCTCGCCCAGATCGTGGGTCACCAGCAGAGCAGTCAGGGCGGTCTCGGCCTGCAAGCGGCGAAACTCACCGCGGAGCTCCAGCCGGGTGATGGCATCGAGAGCGCCAAAGGGCTCATCGAGCAGCACGACCTCGGGATCTGCGGCCAGCGCCCGCGCCAGAGCCACTCGCTGACGCTGCCCACCCGAGAGCTGGTTGGGATAGCGATCTCCGACCTCGTCGGGCTCGAGTCCCACCAGGTCGAGGGTGGCGGCCGCCTTGGAGCGCCGCTCGCTCTCGGCGGCACCCAGGAGCCTCGGCACCAGCTCGACATTGCGGCTCACCGTCCAGTGGGGGATCAGCCCACCCTGCTGCGGGACATAGCCGATCCGCCGGCGGAGAGCGACCGGCTCCATCTCGTCGACCGCCTCACCGCAGAAGCGGATCGCCCCACGAGTCGGCTCGACCATGCGGTTGAACATCCTGAGCAGGGTCGTTTTGCCCGAGCCGCTCTCGCCGATGAGGGCCAGGGTCTCCCCCTGGCCGACTTCGAGAGTCGCCTCGTCGAGGGCGAGGACGCCACCGGGATAGGCCTTACCGGCCCCAAAAGCTTCCAGGATGGTGGCAGGCCGGGTCATCGGGATCCGCTTGGGTTCATGGACAATGCAGGCTAGTCTATTACCCGCGAGCAGGGAAACCGCGCACCGATGAAGCGGAGAAGTGAGCGGGTGAGGTTCGAGGGGGCCTTTGGTGACCAGCTGGCCGCCCGTGTCGATCTACCCCCCGACGAGCCCCTGGCCATCGCGCTCTTTGCCCACTGCTTTACCTGTTCCAAGGATCTCAAGCCGATCGTCCGCATCAGCCGCGCCCTGGCCGAGCGGGGTATTGGGGTCGTGCGTTTCGACTTCACCGGTATCGGCGAGAGCGCCGGCGACTTTGCCGACACCAACTTCACCTCCAACCTCGAAGACCTGGTGGCAGCGGCGAGGTTTGTCGAACGCCAGTTCGGTGGTCCTCAACTCCTCATCGGGCACAGTATGGGTGGGGCAGCGGTTCTGGCGGCGGCCCACCGGGTGCCGGAGACGCGGTTGGTGGCCACCATCGCGGCCCCGAGCGACACGGGTCACCTGAGCGAAACCCTGCTGCGGCACGCCCCGGAGTTGGAGACGGCTGGTGAGGCGGAGGTGGTGTTGGCCGGGCGTCGGGTGCGGATCCGCCGCCAGCTGGTCGACGATCTCGACGAGCACAGTATGAGCGAACGGATCGCCGC
>SBFI01000074.1 GCA_006227875.1 Acidobacteriota bacterium | reverse complement strand
CCCAGCAGCAAGACCAGGACTATTCCAAGCACCAGATCTCTGATCGGCAAGAAGAAGATCGGCAGCGCCCCGCCGCTCGGGTCGCCGATCCAGGTGATGAGCATCCAGGCGACGCCCAGCCCCAGGAACCCTCCCAGCATCGCCAGCAGACTGGACTCGGCCAGCACCAGCCCGAGCACACCCCGGTCGGTGAATCCCACGGCCTTGAGCACCGCCAGCTCCTCGGTCCGCTCACGGACCGACTGGGCCATGGTGTTGCCGGCCACCAGCAGGATGGTGAAGAAGACGGCGCTCAAGATCGCCATCATAATGGCGGCGATATTGCCGATCTGTTTGGCAAAGCCCTGGACAAAAGCCCCCTCGGGCTCGGTCTTGGTCTCGTGGGGCGAGTTGGCAAACTCCTTATCGATGAGGCTTGCGATCTCGGCCGCCCGCTCGGGCTCGTCTATCCGCACCCAGTACCAACCGACAACGCCACTCCCCCAGGCGCGAGTCTCGTGAAAGAAGTCGTGGCGAAAGAAGAACTGGCTGGTATCGGTCCCCTTCTCTGCCCCCTCGTAGATCCCAACCAGATCGAACTCCCAGCTGTTACCGCCGTCCTTCTTGGTCCAGATGGTGGCCTGGATGGGGATACGGTCGCCGACCTTCCAGTCGAAGCGGTCGGCCAGGATGCGACCGGCAATGGCGCCGGAACGGGTCTCCAGCCACGCCCGTTCCTCCTCTTTGCTGAGGATGTATTCCGGGAACATGTCGAGGAACTCGTCCGGCACCACCGGCATCTGGGCAAAAAAGTTGGAGGGCCGTTGATAGATGCCGCCAAACCAGGTGGCAAAGACCGCCGACGAAACACCCCGGATCCTCTCCATCCGTTCCTTGTAGCTCTCGGGAAGAAACTGAATGATCGACACCTTGTGGCGCACTATCAACCGATCCAAACCCGCCACATCGATGCCTTGGTTAAAGGCCCTCTTGATGGCGGCCAGGTAGCCGAAAAGCACAAATGCCACCACTATCGACAGCGCGGTCAGCAGGGTGCGCACCTTCTTGCGCTTGAGGTTGCTCCAGACGAGATGCAGGTATTTCATTCGAGCGGCTCCGTCGACAGCTGTCCCTTGTCGAGATAGAGGATGCGCCCCGCCCGTGCGGCGGCGTGGGGGTCGTGGGTCACCATGACGACGGTCTTGCCCTGTTGCTGGTTGAGGGCCTGGAGCAGGTCCAGGATCTCGTCACCCGACTTACGGTCGAGATCGCCGGTGGGCTCGTCGCACAACAGCAGCGTCGGGTCGGTAACAATGGCGCGGGCGACACCCACCCTTTGCTGCTCACCCCCCGACAGCTGGCGCGGATAGTGCCGGTTGCGACCGGTGAGGCCCACCACCGACAGCGCCGTCTCGACGTGCTTGTCGCGCTCCTTGGCCGACAGGTGGGTGAGCAACAACGGCAGCTCGACATTGCGTTCGGCGGTCAGCACTGGCAGCAGGTTATAGAACTGGAAGACCAGGCCCACATGTCGCGCCCGCCAGGCCGCCAGCTTGCGGTCGGAGAGCCGGTCGATCCGCTGCCCGCCCACATTGATCGAACCCTCGGTAGGCCGATCGAGTCCACCGATCAGATTGAGCAGGGTGCTCTTGCCCGAGCCCGAGGGACCCATGAGGGCCAAAAACTCCCCCTCCGGAATCTCGAGATCGAGCCCGCCGAGCACATGGATCTCCTCCGAGCCCCGCCGGAAGAGCTTGTCCACACCTCTGACATCGACCAACAGGCCGTTCTCCTGGCTCATGGCTCAATCTCCTCCACGCGATCACCGTCCGCCAGATCGGCCGGACCGGTGATGACGACCTTCTCTCCCGCTGTGATACCAGATGATACGTAGACCTCTTCCCCCCGGCTCTCACCGATTGTCACCGCCCGTCTCTCTACCTCACCCTCTGCCACCACCAGCACCACCTCCCGGTCCCCTTCTCGACGGACCGCCGCTTTGGGGAGCACCACCGCCGAAGACGGCCCTTCCTCAGTTAGCGACTCCTGAAAGGCCACCTTGACGCCCATGTCGGGGAGGATGCGGGGGTCGAGCTCTTCGAAACCGACCCTGACGGTCACCGTGGCGCGTTGCCGGTCTGCGGTGGGGATGATGGCGATGACATGACAGGGGATCGGCCAATCGGGGTAGGAGTCGAGCCGGGCTTCGACCTTTTGGCCGGCCGACACCCGGTTGATATAGGCCTCATTGACATCGACCTCGATCTCGAGCGAGCTCATGTCGACGATGGTGCCGATCCCGGTGCGGGTAAAGCCGCCACCGGCCGATATGGGAGAGATCATCTCTCCCGGCTGCGCATTCTTGGCCACCACCACCCCGGCAAAGGGCGCTCGGATCACCATGTCTTCCAGCTGCTGTTGCCAGACGGCCACCTGCCGCGCGGCCACTTCGACCTCTTCGCGCTGGCGCTCGAGCCGCGCCGCCAGAGAATCGGCCTCGGCCCGCGCCCGGTCGAGCTCGGCATCGCTCGATATCCCTTGATCGCCGAGATTCTCGATCCGGCGTTGATTGAGGCGAGCCTCCGTCAGCAGAACATCGGTCTCCGCCAGCGAGCTCTCGGCGGATTCGAGCTGGGCTTCGGCGAGACGGAGCGAGACGGTAACGTTCGAGTCGTCGAGACGGGCCAGTACTTGCCCCTCGGCGACCACCATCCCTTCCTCGATGAGGACCTCGACCACCTTGCCGGTGATCTTGGAGGAGACAGTCGCCTGCCGCCTGGCGGTCACATAACCGGAGGCGTTGAGCACCGTGCTCCCGGCGCCCACCCTGATCTCGCGGGCGACCGCGGTCCGCACACTAGCTATCTCATCCTGGCCGGTGAGCAACCAGATGACGGCGGCTACCACCAGCGCAGCTACGACGAGGGCGACGATCCACCCCCGACGGGGAGAATCCTCCTCCCCGTTGCGGTCGATACGCAGCTGTTCCAGCGCCTCCTTCTTGGCACTCATAATGGGGGATCTATTCCTACCAGCGCCGACATCACCCGGTCAAGCGCTCCGCGGCTCCAGCGGACCATCCTTGTCCCGGAGCAACAGACCTCCACGATAGAGCAGGTAGAGCCCGACCATCTGAATGACGTGGTAGAGGTCGTTGTGGTTGAAGTGCTGGTGGAGGGCGATCTCGTTCTGCTGAATCGCCGCGCCGACAAACGAGATGGCGATGCCGGCGATAATCCACGGTGCGCTCCTGCTTCGGCGGGTGATCAGGCCCCAGCACTCGAGCAGAAAGACAAAGAGCATGGTCGGTGCGTAGTCTCTGATGACGTAGTCGAAATCGTCGTGATTGAGCATCCAGAAGGCGTAGACCAAGAACTTGAGCACCACTACGATCAGGAGTACCCGGCGTGGGAGACCGGTGAAGTGGGCATGGATCGTCGCAGATGCAAGACACACACTCGCCACGCCGATGGCGTAGACGGTGAGCTTCCAGGTGATGGTCTGACCCAGATCGCCGAGATAGTTGGCGAAGCCATGCGATGTCCCCCCGGCCAGCGCCCCCACCGCCATGGCGATAAAGGCAGCCGCCCAGAGACGGATCGCCCGCTGGTTGATCTCCTGACCACGCAGAAAGAGCTTTCTGCCAAAGAAGATCCCCATCCCGGCCAGGATGTAATCGGTGACCATGGTGGTGGGCTCGGTGATCCGCATCGCCTCCTCCGTGTGTCAAGATCTGACAGCCACTGATGCTTGCATAGACGGCGGAGATTTCCAAAGCGTGGACAGAGCAACCATCTGCTATACCGCGGGCCCACGGCAGAGCGAGCGGTCCCTGATGGCCGATGTGGACCAGCTGTTGGATCAACTCGGAGAGGAGGCCCTCTCCCAACCGGTCCTTATCGTTGTCCCCTCCAACAGCCTCCGAGAACATCTCTTGACCAGGCTGGCCGTGAGACACGGCAGGGCCATCGCCGGTCTCACCTGCATGACCCTCCACGGGCTCGCCCGTGATCTGGTGCAGCGGGCCGGCGGTGCCGTCCCCACCGGGATAGATTCCTTTTCGCTCTTCGCCCGTCGATTTGCACGCCGTGAGGCCCCACTGCGGCGCAGCCTCGACGGCCTTGTCGACGGCTATGGCGCCATTCTGGGGAGTGTCCGTGATCTCCTCGACGCGGGGCTCGAGCCGGCCCATGAGGAGGCCCTGCTGGATGCCCTGGAGACCGAGGGAACAGAGTCTGCTTCGCCGGTGGAGGTGGACCGGGTCAAGAGCCTGGTGCGGGTGGCGGCCCGCACCGCCGAGAGCATGACGGACCACGGTCTGGGCCGCCGCTCCACCCTGTTGTCTACGGCAACAGACCTGCTCAAAGATCCGGCAGCACCGGGTCCGACCCCGGGAGCTCTTCTGGTCTACGGTTTTGCCGATGCCACCGGTCTGGCCACCGACTTCATCGTTGCCCTGCTCGAGCGCTACTCGGGTCGGATCTACCTCGACCGACCGCCGGATCCGACGGCCCCGGAGCAGCCCGATCCGGGTGTCGTCTTTGGCCGCCGCTTCGAGGAGCGGATCCAGATCACCGCCCGGGGGGACGAGACGCCGGTCGAGCCGGCGGAGCCGGCCACCGTCGAGATGAGAAGGGCGCTGGGCGGCGAAGCCGAAGTGCGGGAGGTGGCGCGACAGATCCGTCATCTCATCGACCAGGGGGTCCCACCGGAGACCATCGGCGTGGTCTCACGCGGTCTGGATCCGTACATCTCTTCATTGCGCATCCACTTCTCCCGCCTTGGTGTCCCCTTCTCCGGTGTGGCTGTCCACGGGCCCCATAGCGCCGATGGTCGCCGCATACGAGCACTGCTGGATCTCGTGCTACTCGCGGGCCGTGCGCCGCTCGAGCGCTGGCTCGACACCCGGGTCAGCGACATCGGTGGAGTCTCCGGCTTCGACATCCGACTGGCCCTTTTTGCTCTGGGCCTGGCGCGGCTCGAGGAGGTCCGCGACTTCGAACTCGACCGGCTCCCGGACAGCGAGCGGTTTCAACTGCCCGTGCGGCAGGGCTTTGTCGAGGAAGAGGGCCAAGACGAAGATCCACCGGCGGTGCGCGCCCAACGTCGGAGCATTCCCACCGCGGCCCTGCAAACTGCCATCGAGTCGGCGAGCTTGGTGGCCGAGCGACTCGAGGGCGGAGCCGCTACTGCCTCCGTCTCGGACCACACCGACCGCCTGCGGGCTCTGCTCATCGACGGGCTGGGCTGGTCACCGACCGACGACCTGACACTCAGGGTCCTGTACCGGTTGGAGAGACAGCTTGGCGATCTGCCGCCGGATCTTCAGCTCGACGGTGATGAGCACGCCCTGCTGCTCGAAGAGTCGCTTGGAGAGGTCGGGCGGACCGAGCTCGGCGGCCAAGGGGGTGGCGTGCAGGTGATGGATGTCACTCAAGCACGAAGTCGCACCTTCGAGCACCTCTTCCTTCTCGGTCTCAACCGGGGCGACTTTCCCCGTACCGTGCGCGAAGATCCAGTCTTTCCCGATTCGCTGCGTCGGCTCCTGGGCCGCGAGGGGTATGGCGTGCTCCCCGACCTACCCGTCAAAAGGAGCGGCTACGACGAGGAGCGGTTTCTCTTCGCCCAACTACTGGCCGCCGCACCTCGCGTCACCCTCTCCTGGCAGGAGACCGACAACGACAACAAGGTGCGCACCCCGTCGCCGCTGGTGGAGCGGCTTCGCTGGTCACAACGGGGGCAGCATCTCGATCGATGGTCCGAGCCGCCTCGCCTCCGACACCTCTTCTCGGCTCCCGACATCGAAGAGGCGCCAGCCGGATCCCTGAATCTTCGACCCGCCTTCGAGAACGCGGTGTTGGTGGCCCTCCACGGCTCGCGTCGGGAGCTGGCACCGGTGATGCCCATGGCTCTGGCCGAGGCCGAGACGATGTGGGGCGAAGCCACCGAGGACACTTCCCCCGAGACGCTGGCCGCAGCTCGTCTTCGCATCCTGGCAGAGCTCGATCCGCAGCGGGGTCGCAAAGAGGGTGAGCAGATCTACCACTCCCTCGGCCCCTATTTCGGCTTCGTGGGACCACCGCAGGCGACCCGCGACCCGCGTCGCGCCGGGGAGCTCTACATCACCACGCTGGAGAAGATGGCGAGCTGCCCATGGCAGGCGTTTCTGGCACGGCTGCTCCGTCTGGAGCCGCTACCCGACCCTCTCGCAGCGCTGCCGGCCATCGATCCTCGCTATATCGGCAGCCTCGTGCACAAGGTCGCGGAGCGGATCGTCCAGTGGCAATTCCCGTCGTCACCAAGCTCGCTCGAGCAGCTCGACCGGCAGGCGGCCGAGAAGGTGAGCTGGCCCGACGAGAAGATGCTAAAACGGTTGGTCGACGAGGAGGCGGTGCGACTGGTGCGCAAAGAGGGGATCGGTCTGCCGGGGTATGCCGAGATCCTCGCCGAGATCGCCATCCCGCACCTCGAGGTACTGCGACGCCTGGAGTCGGAGTCGGGTGAAAGTGGGGTTCGTACCCTGGCGGCCGAGATCGAGGGTCGCTACGAGCTCACTGACACCGAAGGACGCCCCCGCCCCATCTCCTTCCGCGCCGATCGGGTCGACCTCGACGGCGAGCAGATCGTCGTCACCGACTACAAGACGGGACGGGTAAGCAACAAGAAGTACCTGGCCAGCAAAAAGGAGGCTACGCGCGAGGGACACTTCGTCGACGCACTGCGAGAGGGTTCTCTTCTCCAGGCTCCTCTCTATGCTCTGGCGACCAGCTCCGGTGAAGGCAAGGGGCGGTTTCTCTTTCTCGATCCGGACTTCGAACACCCGGACGAAAGACGCGTGCTTGCCGTCGGTGCCGACAATCGAAAGGTGATCGAGACCTTCGAACAGACCGCACGCACTGCGGTCGCCGCCTGGGATCAAGGGGCCTTCTTTCCCCGTCTACAGCGCCCCGACAAAGAGGACGAGCCAACAGCCTGTGGGTTTTGCCAGTTTGCCGAGGCCTGTCTGCGCGGTGATTCGGGCGCCAGGGGTCGTCTTTCCCTCTGGGCCGGTACCCATGCCGATGAAACACCCAAGTCGAAGGGCTTCGGGAAGGCGCTGACGGCACTGCTCGATCTCTGGTACCTGCCCGCCAAGGAAGGTGGCCGCTCGTGAACCGAGATGAAGCCACCCTGCTGGCGCAGGACGAGGAGGCCCGGCGGCAGGCGCAGATCGAGTTCCGGCGACCACTGGTGCTCGAGGCCGGTGCCGGCACCGGCAAGACCACTGCACTGGTGGCCCGAATTCTGGCCTGGTGTCTGGGTGCGGGGTGGGCAGCCATGGCAGAGGAGCTCGAGAAGGATGTGGAGCTGCGCAAGGGAATCGAGAACAAAGAGGACTGGATCGCGGCCCGGGTGCTCGAAGGTCTCGTCGCCATCACCTTCACCGAGGCGGCCGCTGCCGAGATGGCCGAGCGGACCGCCCAGGGTCTCTCCCAGGTGGCCTCCGGGAAGGAGGACAAGATCGCCGGTTTCGAGCCGTCTGTCCTGCCCGGCCCAAACGAGCCCGCAGAGCGCTCAACCCGGGCCCGTGCCCTTCTCGGCGCCCTCGATCGGCTGACGGTGCGCACCATCCACTCCTACTGCTGGAGCCTGCTGGTCACCCACCCGATGGAGGCCGGGCTTCACCCCGAGCTCAAAGTCGATGCCGACGCCGGCCAGACCGAGGCGGTCTCTCGCGAGGTGGTCGAGGAGGCGGTGAAACAGGCCTATGCGGCAGGCATGAAGCATCCGCTGGCCCGCCTGGCGGCGCGGGGGCAGGGACCACAGGAGGTGGTCGAGGGCTTGACGGCTCTCTCCACGCTCGGCGTCCCACCAAAGGCGCTCGACGACGATCCCCTGAGCCCGCGGCGAATCGATCATCTGATAGACGATCTGACGGGCAAGCTCGAGCAGGTCAGGCTTGCGGGGGTCGACGGCCTGACAGGAGCCAAGCGAGTCGGCGGGGCGATCCAGCTCCTGGAGGCCGTTGACGAAACCGTCGAGCTGATCGAGTCGAAGAGCGGCCGGACAGTCGACGATCTCGCCCACATCTGTCGATGGCTGGAGAGTCGTTGGGAGAGCAAGCTTCTCGAGCGGCTGAGAAAGTGGCAGCAAGATGGCTTTACGGATTCCGAGCGCCAAGCTCTCGCGGAGCGGGCGACAGCGATGTCCGCCGCCGCATCGGACCTCCGGCGGCTGCTCAACCATCTCCGGAAGATGGATCCCCATCATCTCGACGATGCCCGTCGTGGGCTCGCGCCACTGCTGGTTGAAGTCGATCGACGACTGCGGGCAAAAGGTGTCGCCACCTTTCAATCCCTGCTGATCGAGGCCCGTGACCTGTTGGCCAACGACCCCCTGGTCCGTGCCCGCGAAAGGCGACGTATCGACCAGCTGCTCGTCGACGAGTTCCAGGACACCGATCGCATCCAATGCGACATCGTCCGTCTGCTCGCTCTGGAGGGGCCGGAAGAGGAGCGACCGGGACTCTTTGTGGTCGGCGACCCCAAGCAATCGATTTATGGGTGGCGCAATGCCGACCTGGAGGCCTACGAAGGCTTCCTCGATCGGGCTCTGGAAGAGGATGGACAACGTCTCCTTTTGCTGCAGAACTTCCGTTCGACACCGTCGGTGCTGGCCGAGGTCGACCGGGTCATGCCGCCGGTGATGATCCGCGAGCCGGGGCTCCAGCCGCGGTTCGAGACCCTGGTGCCTTCGGCCGAGACCCGGGACAAAACCGGTTTTGCCGACCAGGGTTGGGCACCGGTCGAGTATTGGGTCTCCTGGCGAGCCGACACCGGTGACGGGGTCAAGAGTGGTCCGGCCACGCTCAGCGACGCCGCGGCCCTCATCGAAGCCGAGGCGATCGCCGCTGATATCCGACGTCTCCACGACGAAAAAAAGGTGCCGTGGAAGGAATTCGGCATTCTCCTGCGGCGAACGGGCCGCCTCGACGTCTATCTCGGGGCACTGCGCGACGCCGGGGTCCCTTTCCGGGTCGGTCGCGACAAGCAGTACTACCGCAAGCGCGAGATCATCGAAGCCGCCGCCCTGGTGCGAGCCGTTCTCAACCCGACCGATCACCTGGCGCTGCTGACCTTCCTGCGCTCAGCCGTGGTGGGGGTCCCCGATGCCTCCCTGATCCCCCTCTGGTCGCGACAGTTCCCCGACCTCGCCACCGCCCTGGCCGGCACCAGCACCGACGAGTTCGAGCCCATCCGCCAAGTCATTGCCGAGGCGGCCGCCGACCTGCCCAGCGGCATACCCGGTCTAGGGCGGATCGAGGGCTGGGAGGTGAGTCTCGAGGCGGCGATGAGACATCTGGCGCGGCTGCGCCGCTCTTTTGCCGAGGACCCACCCGATCACTTCATCGAGCGGCTGCGTCAGCTGCTGCTCGTCGAAGCCACCGAGGCGGCCCGCTACCTGGGTCCCTATCGTCTTGCCAACCTCGAACGGTTCTTTCGCAGCCTGGAGAGCACATTGGAGGAGTGTGGTGGGGACTTTCAGGCCATCCAGAGGAGCCTGCGACGCAGCGTCCAAGAGGCGGTGGAGGCCGAGGAGGCCCTACCCAAGGAGGCCGCCGAAGAGGCGGTGCAGGTGGTGACCATCCACTCGGCCAAGGGTCTCGAGTTCCCCCATGTCTACCTTGTCGAGCTCCACGGCAAGCCGGGCAGCGGCGACCACAAGTCCGTCGATGTCGACGAGCGCTGGCAGAGCGACGTGCCTTTGGAGTACACGCTCTTTGGCAGCTCCACACCCGGATTCTTCCGGGTCCTCGAGCAGCGACAGAGAGTGGCCGCCGCCGAGCAGGTCCGCACTCTCTATGTCGCCATGACCCGGGCCAAAGAGCGGCTGGTGTTGGTGGGTAACTGGCTGGACACTCCCAAGACCGTCGCCCCCCTCGCCGCCAAGACCTATGTCGATCTGCTGGCTGCTCGGCCCGATCTCCCCGGCTCGCTCGGCGAGCTACGCGACCGATCTGTAGACGGCTCGACTTATGTGGACGCTCACCAGACACGCTGGAAGTTCCCCGGTTATCTCCAGACCGAGAAACGGGCGACCGAGCAGGAAGCCAGTCCCGCGTGGCTTCCCACGGCCCGGGAGGTGAAGACGGCTTCCTCGACCCTCGTCGAGCGTCGCGCCGAAGCGACGGCGCGCATGGCACGCCCGTTGAGCCAGGCAGCCTCCGAGGAGGCGGCCGCCCGCTTGCAGCTGTTGCTGGCAGACGAGCAGGAGGAGAAGACCGTAGGTGACGGCGACCGCGACATCGCAATGGCCGTCGGTTCGGCCGTCCACCAGCTGTTCGAGGACTGGAATCTCGAGGGCAAGCCGGCCGAGGAGCTCGCGCGGGGGCGGGAGACCATCCGCCGGCAGCTCGAAGCAAGTTTCAGCGGCGATCGTCTGGCATCGGCTCAGGCTCGGGTCGACGACATCCTCGAGCGGCTCGAGACCGGCTCCTTGCTCGAGCGCTTTGTCGGGCTCGGGCC
>SBFI01000425.1 GCA_006227875.1 Acidobacteriota bacterium | reverse complement strand
CGACCTCATCGTCATCCGTCATGCCCACGCCGGGGTTCCCCACATGCTAGCGGAGCGGATCGACGCCGGGGTGATCAACGGCGGCGACGGCGCGCACGAGCATCCGACCCAGGCGCTGCTGGATGCCTTTACCATCCGGCAACACAAAGGCAAGCTCGAGGGTCTCAAGGTCGTCATCGTCGGCGACATCGAGCACAGCCGTGTGGTGCGCTCGAACATCCATCTGCTGACCAAGATGGGAGCCTCGGTGACTCTGGCAGGGCCACGCACCATGATGCCCGTCGAGGTGGAGAAGCTGGGTGTCGAAGTGGTTTATGACCTCGAAGAAGCGGTTGCCGGCGCCGACGTCGTCATGATGCTGCGTATCCAGTTGGAGCGTCAGTCCCGTCTGCTCTTCCCTTCGGTCAAGGAGTACTTCAATCTTTTTGGGCTGACCAAGGCCCGGCTCAAGCGCGCCAAGAAGGATGTGATCATCATGCACCCCGGCCCGATCAATCGCGGGGTGGAGATCGCCAGCGAGGTTGCCGATGGCTCCTACTCGGTCATCCTCGAGCAGGTCACCAACGGTGTGGCGGTGCGGATGGCGGTGCTCTATCTACTCAGTGGTGCTCACCGGGAGGCAGAGTGAAACTCCTCATCACCGGCGGTAGGGTAGTGGATCCCAGCCAGGATCTCGACGGGCTGCTCGAGGTGTTGGTCGAGGACGGCCGAATCGCCAAGGTGGAAGAGAATATCCGCCGCACAAAGAACACCGAGATCGTCGATGCCTCGGGTCTGGTGGTGGCTCCGGGTTTGATCGACATGCACGTCCACCTGCGCGAGCCGGGGCAGGAGTACAAGGAAACCGTGCGCACGGGAACCCTGGCTGCCGCCGCTGGTGGCTTTACCGCTGTCGCCTGCATGCCCAACACCGCTCCCCCCAACGACAATCGCTCGGTCACCGAGCACATCGTAGCCGAGGCCGGGCGCCACGGCTTTGCCCGCGTCTACCCCATAGGAGCGGTGAGCAAGGGTCAGAAGGGCGAAGAGATGGCCGAGATCGGCGACATGGTGTCGGCCGGTGTGGTCGGCATCTCGGATGACGGTCTGCCGGTGAGCAATGCCGAGCTGATGCGCCGTGCGCTCTTCTATGCCCAGCACTTCGACATTCCGGTCATCCAGCACGCCCAGGATCTGGATCTGAGTGCCGGCGGGGTCATGCACGAGGGTGAGTGGTCGACCCGTCTGGGGCTGAACGGCGCGCCCGGCAGCGCCGAGGACGTGATGGTGGCGCGCGATGTGATCCTGACCGAGGACACCGGCGGCAGGTACCACGTCGCCCATCTGTCGACGGCCCGCAGCCTGGATATGGTGCGGCGGGCAAAGGCCGAGGGGCTGGCTGTGACCTGCGAGGTGACGCCCCACCACCTGATCCTCACCGACGAGGCGGTGGCGGAGTCGGGCTTTTCGACCCACACCAAGATGAATCCCCCGCTGCGCTCGGCTGCCGACCGGGAGGCGCTGGTCAACGGCCTGGCCGATGGGACGGTGGATGCGATCGCCAGTGATCACGCTCCGCACCATGCCGACGAAAAGGACGTCGAGTTCGATCAGGCGCCCTTTGGCGTCATCGGTGTCGAGACCAATCTGAGCGTCTGTCTGGATCGTCTGGTGAGGACCGGCATCATCGGTCTGCCGCGGCTGGTGGAGCTGTTCTCGACCGGCCCGGCCAGAATCCTCGAGCTGCCGGGTGGCACCCTCGAGCCGGACAGCCCGGCCGACATCACCCTTTTTCATCCCAACCGGCCGATCACGGTCAAGGCCGCCAAGTTCCGCAGCAAGTCCCTCAACACCCCGTTTGAGGGCTGGAAGCTGAGAGGCCGGCCGGAGGCCACCATTCTGGGTGGCCGTCTGCTCGAGCTCCCCAAGGCCTAGCTGGGGCCGAGACCCACCCTTAGGCGTCCATTTCATCCATCGGCCGGCACGGAGACCGCCCGCTTCGGAGGGCGGCGAGCGGTGGTGATTTGCGCCAAAGAAGTCGACTGTGGAATTTGCCACACTCCCGGCAAATACCCCCTGTCATAATTCTCGCGCGGTGTCCCATGAGTTACTCGAAGTCGCAGTTGTTGCGGCCCGCGCGGGCGGCTCGGTGCTCGGAGATTTCTTTCGAAAAAGACCTCTCGAGCCCGAGGTCAAGACCGAACACGACTTTGTCACCGTTGCCGATCGGGCCTCCGAAGTGGCGGTTCTGGAAGAGATCCGGCGCCGATTCCCCGATCACCGCATCCTGGCCGAAGAGGGCGGCTGGACCGGAGAAAAGGGCAGCGACTTCGCCTGGATCGTCGATCCTCTGGACGGAACGACCAACTTCCTACAGGGGCTGCCGATTTACGGCGTGTCGGTGGCTTGCTGTAGGGGGAACGAGCGCGTGGCCGGGGCCGTCTTCGACCCCGAAGGTGACAACCTGTTCGAGGCCACCCGTGGCGGTGGTGCCTACTGGAACGGTAAGAGGATGGAGGTCTCCAAGCTGCCGGACCTCCGGGGCGCCTTTGTCGCGACAGGCTACCCGTTCAAGGCGCGAGGGGCGGTCGATCTCTACCTCGACACCTTTCGCTCGGTTTTCGCACGGGCGAAGGCCATTCGTCGTTGTGGAGCCGCCGCCCTCGATCTGGCCTACACCGCGGCAGGTGTCTTCGACGGTTTTTTCGAGTTTCGCCTCTCACCGTGGGACATTGCCGCCGGGGCGCTGCTCATCGAGGAGGCAGGGGGGGTAGTGAGCGATCTCGATGGCGGTGATGGGTATATGGAGGGCGGCAATCTGCTTGCCGGCGCACCGGATGTACACAAGGATCTTCTCGCAGTCGTTGGTAGACACGTGAGCGAAAGACAACTGGACGAGCTGGTTCCGCTGCCCGGAGTGCCTACCACGAGCGCGTGTTAGTCTGAGTTTTTGGTGTCAACCATGGCCAAAAAGACCTCCAGAGAAGAGCCGATGCTGGAGATCCAGGTCCATCCGAGCGAGATCCGCTGGGGTGTGCGCTACTTCTTCTTCAGCCGCAGGGCGGTCATTCTGTGGGTCACGGCCATCGTGGTGATGTTTGCCTTCGTAGTGACCAACCTCGTCATCGCCCCCAAGGTTTTTCGCTACGTCGCCAATCGGCGCGAGTATTTGGCTCTGGTCGGAGAGCGGGTGCGGCAGGGCGAGCGCCTGCATTCGCTGACCGAAGAGTTGAAGGCCATCGAGGCGAAGACCGAAGAGCTCCACCTCATCATGAGCCGGGTCTTTCTGACCTACGGTCTCGAGAGCGATCAGTCGATCGGTCAGGGCGGTTATCCGTTCGAGGCGCAGGAGGCGAGCGACTCGATCTATTCCGCGGCGATTCATCAGGCCAGAACGGTGGAGGCGAGTATCGACGAGCAACTCGCCGTCCTCGGGACATTTATCGGTGAGATCCAGAGCTTTGAAGAGGCCCACAGCGACCAGGTGACGACGACACCATCGCTCTGTCCGCTGAACAGCGGGGACTTCGTTCTCACCAGCCCGTTTGGCACACGCCGGAGCCCTTTTACCAAGAACCTCGACGAACATCCGGGAATCGACCTGGCGGCGACCACGGGCACAGCAATTCGAGCACCGGCGGACGGCACGGTCGTGTTCTCGGGCAGGTATCCGATCAAGCAGAGCGTCTCCTGGTGGCGATACGGTAACCTGGTGGCGCTGCGTAACGGCGATCGATTCATCACTCTCTATGGTCATTGCAGCGAGATAAAGGTGCGAACCGGACAAAAAGTAAAGCAGGGTGATGTCATCGCCACAGTCGGTAACACCGGTTGGAGCACGAATCCGCACCTGCACTACGAAGTGAGACGCAAGAACGACGAGGGTCAGTTCATCCCGGTGGATCCCCGCGTCTACATTCTGGATCACCGCTGGCGGGACGAAGAGCAGCTTCTCGTCCGTGGGCGGCGGGCCCCAGACCTCAAAGACTTCGAGCCCCTGCCACGGCTGATCGGGCGTTAGCGAAGTCGAATCCGAGCCAAGGAGATGGCGATGCCGAAACGGGAGCTGCAGGAGAAGACCCCCACCATGATCATCCCCGCGGGCAGCGAGATCCGGGCCGATGTCCATGGCCAGCTCAATATCCGCACACCAGGCAACCTGGTGATCGAAAACTCGGGCAACTACGGCACCATCGAATCGCAGAACGGCTCGATTCGTATCGAGTCGAGCGCCGACGTCGAAGCGGTCAATGTCCAGTGTGCGGAGACCTGCTATGTCGAAGGCAGCCTGACCGCGTGGAAGGTGGAGGCCGACGCCATCAGGCTCGAAGACAAGGCACGGGCCAATATCGTTCTGCAGGAGACCGGGCAGCTGCAGATCGGCAGGGAGGCCCGTCTGGTGGGTAACTTCTCCTCGGAGCGGGAGCTATTCCTGATGTTCTCCCGTTTTGCCAACCAGCTGCGATCGCTCCCCCTGTTTGCCGAGAAAGACCGTGTGGTCTCCGATTTCAGAGAGGGACAGATCGAGTCGGAGGGTCTGCGCGAGCTGCCGCTGGAAGCCCCGCCACCAAAGACCGTTTCGCCGGAGCCCGATGCCGAGGCGGAGGGCGAGCTTCCCGAGCCGCTCTTCTTCGCCCTTGTTCTCCTCGAGCGCGAATTCGGGCGCTCGGCCTATGGGCCGACTTCGCAGCGGGTGATAGAAGAGCTGGTCAAGCTCCTCCAGGGGCGTGATCTGGAGACCCTGGAGCTCACCTACAGAACTCTGTGCGCGCGTATCGTCGATCCGGGAGGGGACGTGCAGCGGGCCTATGAGCTGATGAAGGGCCACTTCGCGTCCTCCGAATGACGCGGTTGGAGCGATTCCAGAAGGTCGCCTTTTGGGTGACCGTTGTCTGCGCCACCTTGGGATTTCTCACCAGCACCGGCTGTCAGATGCTGCCGGATGCCCCCCGGCAGTCGCTCTTCGTTCTCCATCCTTTGCTCTTTGCCCTGGGCGCCGTCTTTGGCGTCGCCGCCCAGTGGCGGGGTGAGGAGATCGATCGCGAGCGCTGGCAGATCGTCGAGGATCCGCTCTTGACCAGCGGCGAGCGCGACTGGGCGCACAAGAACGCCGAGCGCAAGCGCCGCGGCGCCGGTACCGCCTTTCTGGCCGCCCCGCTGGCTCTGGGCTACTGGCTGGCCCACCAGATCGAGGGTAGGGGAGTGGCAGCCGACCTCCTGGCGGCAACCGCCGTCCTTGGCGCGGTCGCTGGCCTGCTGCTGGCAAGGTTTCTCAGGCCCCGCTCTCGATCGGGATAGCAGTTGCCGTTATCTAGGTGCTCGGTCCCGGCTCTACTGTCTGTTAAAGTCCGGCTCAACCACACTGAGTAGAGGAGGAGTCGATGAGATTCACACGCGCATGGGCGGTGCTAGTGATCGCTTTAGCTGGTTGCGGGCTGATGGCCTGTCAGCCCCCCGAGCCCGAGGGACCGGTAGAGACCCCGACCGAGACGCCTGCCACGGAGCCGGTCGAGACCGGTGTCGTCGAGGTGACGCTGGAGGACTACTCGTTTCTGGCACCACCGCGGCTACGCTCCGGGTGGACCACCTTCCGCATGACCAACAACGGTGAGCAGCCCCACTTCATGCTCTTCTGGCGGCTGCCCGAGGGCAAGACCTTCGATGAGTACGCGGCGGAAGTGAGCCAGCCATTCCAGCAGGAGTTCGATCGCTTCTACGCCGGTGAGGTGAGCCGTGACGAGATGCTGGCAAACGTCGCTGGCCGGCTGCCCGAGTGGTTTGGGTCGGTCGAGGGGATGGGTGGAGTAGGGCTGACCTCACCGGGCCGGACGTCGGAGACGACGGTGCTGCTCGAGCCCGGCGATTACGTCATGGAGTGCTATGTGATCTCCCCCGAGGGGAAGTTCCACGGCTCGCTCGGGATGTTGCGACCGCTGATCGTCGATCCTGAATCCACCGGGATGGAGGTTCCCGAATGGGACATTCACATCAGCCTCTCCAACTACGTGATGAGTGTCGAGGGTGAGACCCTCGCCGGTGAGCACACCGTCGCGGTTCACGCCACCGAGAACGCCGAGGGACTGATCGGTCACGACGTACATCTGGCGCGGCTCGAGGCGGATACCTCGATCGAGGAGCTGGTCGAGTGGATGAGCTGGATCGAGGCGCTGCGTCCGCCGGTGCCGGCGGCAGAGTTTCTTGGAGGCGCCGATCATCTCACCGCCGGCCGCACCAGCTACTTCACGGTGACGCTCGAACCCGGCCGCTACGCTTGGATCTCCGAGGGCTTCGCCAGCGCGGGCATGATCGAGGAATTCGTGGTGGAGTGACCGTGGTCTAGATGCTGGTGACCCGGATCACTTCTTCGTAGGTCGTCATGCCTTCGGCCAGCTTGCGCAGCGCCGATTGGCGCAGTGTGCGCATACCCTGGTTCACCGCCTCCCGTTTGATCTTGGGCGCATCGGCCCCTTGCAGGATCAGCTGCTTGATGGTGTCGGTGATGGGGAGGACTTCGAAGATCCCGGTGCGGCCGAAGTAGCCGGTGCTGCGGCACTCGAAGCAGCCTTCGCCACGTCGGACCTTGATCTTCTTGCCCCGAGGTACGGCGAGGTTGAGGGTCGTGGCCTCGTCGTCGGTCAGATATTGATCCGCCGCGCAATGAGGACAGACCTTACGCACCAGACGCTGGGCCATGGCACCGGCCAGCGTCGAGGTGATCAGATAACGCTCGACCTCGAGGTCGGCCAGACGGGTAATCGAGGCGGCGGCGTCGTTCGTGTGAAGCGTGGAGAACACCAGATGTCCGGTGAGCGCCGCCTGAATCGAGTATTGCGAGGTCTCGGGGTCGCGGATCTCACCCACCATGATGATGTCGGGATCCTGACGCAGGATGGAGCGCAGGGCGCTAGCAAAGGTGACCCCGGCCTTGACATTGACCGCTGTCTGGTTGAAGGCACCCGAGACCATCTCGATGGGGTCTTCGATGGTGGAGATATTCAGCTCGCGGGTGGCGATGGTCTTGAGCGCCGAGTAAAGGGTTGTGGTCTTGCCCGATCCAGTGGGTCCGGTAACCAGAACGATCCCGTGCGGCCGGTTGATGAAGTTGTTGAAGTGTTCCAGCTCGTCTTCGTAGAAGCCGAGCGACGCCAGATCCATCATCAGGACCTCGGGATCGAAGATTCGCAGCACCGCCTTCTCGCCAAATGCCACTGGGAGAGTCGAGACACGGAGCTCGATCTCCTTGTCCCCCCGTTTGGTCTTGAGGCGTCCATCCTGCGGGCGTCGCTTCTCGGCGATGTCGAGACGCGCCATGGTCTTGATTCTGCTGACCACGGCCCGGTGCACGATCTTGGGCACCGTCTGGATGTCGTGGAGGACACCGTCGATACGGAAGCGGACCAGGCTCTCTTCGCGTTTGGGCTCGATATGGATGTCGCTCGATCTGGTGTCGTAGGCGTGCTGGAGCATGAACTCGACGGCGTTGACGATGTGCTGATCACTGGACTCGATCTCGGATTCGTCCTTCATGCGGACGAGCGCTTCGAGGTTGCCCAGATCGATACCGGTTGAGAGATCCCTTTCGGCGCGCTTGACTGAGTGCCGAAGTCCGTAGAACTCGTTGATGGCCTTCAATATGTCAGGCTCAGAAGCCACCACCAGCTCGATGTCCCGCTCGACGATACGGCGGAAGGAGTCGATCGACTCGATGTCGTAGGGGTCGGCACAGGCGACCCGCAGCCGGCCATCCTCCATGTTCAGCGGCAACATCCGATGACGCTTGGCGAAGGGACGCGAGATGCGCGACTCGATGAGATCCGCGTCAAGGTCGAGCGGGTCGATGCGAACGAACTCGAGTTGAGCATCGCGGGCGATGGCCTTGGCGATCTCCACCTCGGTGAGCACCCCGGTCGGATTTTCGTCGCAGGGAAACTGCTGTCGCTGGACGAGGTCGTAGGCCACGGCGTGCTGCTCGAAGGCGCGGGCGCTACGCTCGCGGGTGGGCAGCGAGCGCACCTCTTTCTGAACCAGATCTGCCTGATCCGTGGTCAAGACCCCCTGGCGGACCAGAATCTTTATCAGTTGCTGTGGTTGAAGGCTCATCTCGGCCTGTTCAGCAAGCGTCGAACAGTGATTTCCTGGGACGCCGCGTCTCGCGCAAGTCTAACAATACGACCCGCTTTGCATTGTGGAGAGTTCCACCGGTTGGCTGACGAAGCGGCCGGCCCGACCACGCGCCTTCGGCGCTCGGTGCCCGCCGGCCGGGGCGGGGCCCCCCGGCGTAGTCAGCTCCCAGGCCAGATCCGCTGCTGCGCCCGAGTGGCTTCGAAGTGCTTGTGCACTTCGGCCATTGAATCCCCACCCACCTTTTCCAGCAGCGCGTCGGCCAGGACCAATGCAACCATGGCCTCGGCGATGACCCCGGCCGCGGGCAGCGCGGTCACGTCGCTGCGCTCGTACTGGGAGAGACGGGACTCGAGAGTGTCCAGATCTACCGACTGCATCCCCTTGCGAAGGGTGGAGATCGGTTTCTTGTAGGCGGTGACCACAACATCGGCGCCGTTGGTTACACCGCCTTCCAGTCCCCCGGCGCGGTTAGTGGGGCGGTGCCATTTCCCCTGCTCGTTGCGCTCGATCGGGTCGTGCGCCCTGGTCCGCTCGCGGCCGCAAGAGCGCTGCCGATCTCCACCGCCTTGACCGCCGGCACCGACATCACCGCCTGGCTGAGCCGCCCGTCGAGCTTCTCGTCCCAGTGGACGTGGGTGCCAAGGCCGGCCGGGACACCGTGGGCGATTACCGTTACCGCTCCCCCCAGCGTGTCCCCTTCGTTCTTCATCTGCTCGACCAGGGCGACCATCTGGTCTTCGAGATCGCGGTGGATGGCCCGCAGCGGCGACGTGTCGTCCACCGCCAGCATCTCCTCCCATGTCGGTATCGGCCGGTCGGCCCCGATCGGTCCGAGCGAGCGGACGCCGCTGCGGATCTCGATGCCGAGCTCGGCCAACAGCAGCTTGGCAAAGGCCCCGGCCGCCACCCGTGCCACGCTCTCGCGGGCCGACGCGCGCTCGAGCACGTCGCGCAGATCCCGCCGCAAGTACTTGATCCCGCCGGCGAGGTCGGCGTGACCGGGGCGTGGAGAGCGCAGCCGTCTTTGCTCGCTCTTCTCCTCATCCAGCTCGCCGGGATCCATCACCCCGCGCCAGTTGTCGAAGTCGCGATTGGGGATCCAGAGACCGATCGGCGAGCCGAGGGTGATGCCGCCCCGCACCCCGCCGCGGATCTCCACCTGGTCCTGCTCGATCTGCATCCGACGGCCGCGGCCAAAGCCGTGCTGACGACGTGCCAGTTCCCTCTGGATGAAGTCGGTATCGACCTCGAGACCGGCCGGCAGGCCCTGGAGGATGGCGGTGAGGCCCGGGCCGTGGCTTTCGCCGGCTGTCGTCAATCGGAGGCGACGCATCACCAGCCGAGAATATCAGCCGGCCGGCGTGTCATGAGCGATCCCCCGGTGAGTCTCCCGTTGCTCGCTCCGGGTGCGCGCGGGCGATCCACCAGGGCGGTCGTCTGCGGCGGCCGTCGGCGCCCGCAGAGCCGCTTCGCTTCCGGCCCGCGTCCGGCTTACTTCAGGAGATCGGAGACGCGGGCCTGCGCTACGGGCTAGATCCCGCCGGCTGCGCCTTGCCGACCGCCGGTGGATCCTCGCCCGTGCTCGACGTCGCTCGCACCGGGAGCCTCACCGGGGGAAGACCTCAGCTGACGCCGTCAGGACGCGGGAACAGTACGAGGCTCCACGATACGCCCGTGAGACCGTTCGGGATGCCCTTGGCGAGCGGGGCTCTGAGACCGCGCACTGCTCTGATCATCGCAGGCAGCAAACCGTCCGGCGCGGGCTCAGCGCAGGCCCGGTCCACATCTTCGAAGTTAGACAGGACCGGGCCGTCCCCAAGCCAGGGGCATCCCGGATGGTCTCGCGCCACTGGAACTACGGCCGGCGGGCACCGCGCGCTGAAGGCGCGTGGTCGGGCCGGCCGCTTCGAGTCTCGGGGTGTGACCGGTGCCACAGCGAGCAGCTGTCGCCTCGGCGTTAATAGAGTCGGTGGCACGCAGAGCTCGATTACTCCTGATCGCTGGACTGGTGGCGGTGATGCCGATTCTCCGCGCCGGTGTGGTGCGGGCGCAGGGGCCCGGTGGCTTTATTTTTGTTGATGACTTCGAGACGGGCGACGTCAGCCGCTGGGGACAGGACTGGTCGTTTCTGCCCGAGTGCGATGTGCCGGCGCCGGAGTGGATCTGGTGTGATGACTTCGAGGCGGATCGGCTCGACGGGTATTTCGAATACGTAGACGACGGTGGGGATTTTCTGCGTCTGTCGGGTGTCGGGGTGGACGGGTCGTATGGGATGCGGGTTCGATTCCAGCAGGGTGAGGTGTCGGCCGGGGCGCTCCATCTGGCGTTTGGCAAGACCCCCTCTTCGTACATCGATCCGGTGGACGAGGGTACCGCCAAGTACCGCGAGATCTACTGGCGGATGTATCTAAAGCACGGTCCCGGGTGGGCCGGCGGTGGAGGTGACAAGCTATCCCGAGCCACGGTCTTTGCCACTTCGAATTGGGCACAGGCCATGATCGCCCATGTTTGGAGCGGAACTTCGAGCCCCGGCGCCGACTCGGCCAAGTACCACCTGCTGCTCGATCCGGCCTCGGGAACCGACACCGCCGGCAATCTCCAGACCACCACTTACAACGACTTTCCAAACTTGCGGTGGCTGGGAATCGACCAGGGGGACACACCGCTGTTCGACGCAGGCCATGTGGGCGCGTGGTATTGCGTCGAGGCCCGGGTGAGGCTCAACGACGCCGGCCAGTCGAACGGTGTGTTCGAGCTCTGGATCGACGGTCAGCTCGATGCCCAGCGGACCGGTCTCAACTGGCTGGGGTCCTACGATGCCTATGGCATCAATGCCGTCTTTTTCGAGAACTACTGGAACTCGGGGTCGCCGGTGGTACAGGAGCGGTATTGGGACAATATCGTGGTGAGCACCGAGCGGATCGGGTGTTGACCTCCGACCCGCCCACCCCGGCCGGCGGGCACCGCGCGCCGAAGGCGCGTGGTCGGGCCGGCGGCTTCGTCTTCTAAGCCCCTTCGCCAGCCAGTTCTTCGAACGGTTCCTTCAGCTCCTCCGGCATGCGGCGGATCTTTCCTGTCTCCGCCTCCACCCAGACGTGCTCGGTGGCGCCGGTGGCCAGCAGGTCGTCTCCGCGGCGGGCCTCGTAGGCAAAGCGCAGCCCGCGGCTGTTTAGCCGGTCGATCCAGCAGACTATCTGGACGGTGTCGCCGTAGCGGGCGCCCCGCCGGTAGCCGACCTCGGCACCGGTGACCATGAGGTGGAAGCCGAGTTGCTCGATATCGGCATAGTGGTAACCCGTCCGGGTGCAGAGTCGGGTACGCGCCAGCTCGAACCAGACCAGATAGTTGGCGTGGTGAACCACACCCATCTGGTCGGTCTCGGCGTACCGCACTTCGACCTCGATCTGACTGCGAGTCGGTTCGGTCATCGGCCGCCCCAACTGTAGCGCAGCACGGTCCACAGGATCTTGTAGCCGGCCATCAGCGTGCCGCGCACGGTGCCGGTTATCTTGGACACACCGATGCGGCGGCGATAGCTCACCGCGACCTCGGTGACACGAAGACCTCGGCGCAGGGCCTTGACCTGCATCTCGGCGGTCCAGCCGAAGTCGGGATCGGACATCTTCAACTTTTCGAGGGCCTGCCAGCGGACGGCGCGAAAGGGACCCAGATCGGTATAGCGGTGGCCGTAGAGCAGGCGGATCAGCAGACAGGCCACCAGGTTACCGGCGCGTGCCTGCGGCAGGAGGGCCCCCGGCTCGTGCTCACCCAGGGCCCGGGAGCCGATGACCAGGTCGGCACGGTTCTCGAGGATCGGTGCCACTATCCGGGAGAGCTCGTCGGGGTGGTCGGAATAGTCGGCGTCCAGGAAGACCACGATGCCGGGCGGATCGTGATGGCGGAGATGGTCGAGGCCGGCGAGACAGGCGCTGCCGTAGCCGGGGCGCTGCTCGAAGACGACAGTGGCGCCGCCGCTGTCGGCGACAGCCGCGGTCCGGTCGGTGGAATTGTTGTCGACGACCACGATCCGCCTGACCGGTGGCCGTGGGATGTCGCCTAGAACAAGCGGCAGGGAGGCCTCCTCGTTGAAGGCCGGGATGACGACGTCGATGCCGACGGGCTCGCTTGGTGTGGCCATGGACTCTCGTGTGGGCGCCGGTAAGTTATCATTGCAGCGCCTCTGGCCAGCCTGAACGGGCTCGAACCGATCACGAGAAGGGATAGCAGACCGCGGATGCCGCGAGCGATAAAGAGCGTCAAAGGAACGCGTGACTTCCTGCCACCGGAGACCCGGCTCTGGGCGGCGGTCGAGGAGACCGCCCGTAGGGTCTTTGGCACCTACGGGTACGAGGAGATTCGGACCCCGGTGCTGGAGGAGACCGACCTCTTTGTACGCAGCGTCGGTGAGTCCACCGACATCGTGGGCAAGGAGATGTACACCTTTCTCGACAAAAAGGGGCGCAGCCTGACGCTGAGGCCCGAGAGCACGGCTTCGGTGGTGCGGGCGTTTGTCCAGCACGGGCTGGCCAATCAGCCTCTGCCGGCCAAGCTGTTCTATATCGGCCCCCAGTTTCGCTACGAGCGGCCGCAAAAGGGCCGCTATCGCCAGTTTCATCAGATTGGTGCCGAGCTCATCGGTGACCCGGGTCCCGAGACCGACGCCGAGCTGCTCCTGATGCTGCTCCGCTTTCTAGGTGAGCTGGGCTTCAGGGATCTGCTGGTGCAGCTCAACACCGTTGGTGACGACCAATCGCGGGCGGCCTATAGGGAGGGTCTGAGGTCGTTTCTCGAGCCCCACCGGGACGAGCTGGGAGAGGACAGCCGTCGCCGGCTCGACTCCAACCCGCTGCGGATCCTGGATACCAAGAACCCCGAGGAGCGGGAGCTACTCAGAGAAGCGCCCGAGCTGGCCGAGTTTCTCAGCCAGGAGAGCCGCGAGCACTTCGAGGGTCTGCGGCGGGCTTTGGATCGGTTTGGCGTCGCCTACGAGATAGAGCCGCGGTTGGTCAGGGGGCTCGACTATTACACCCGCACGGTCTTCGAGATTATCTCCGAGGGGCTCGGTGCCCAGGATGCCATCGTCGGCGGTGGCCGGTACGACGGTCTGGTGGCCGAGCTGGGCGGTCCCGAGCTGCCCGGGATCGGCTTTGCCATCGGCGAGGATCGACTGATCGAAGTACTCCCCGAGCAGTTCTCCAGGGCGGTCGCCGGCAGTGAGCCGATCGTGGTCGTCCCGGTGGGAGAAGTGGCGGCCGTGGAAGCTCTCGAGCTGGCCGAGCGGCTGCGCGGTGCAGGACTGGCGGTGATCGCCGAGCTCTCGGGGCGCTCGGTGAAGGCCGCGCTCAAGAAGGCCGACCGATCGGGAGCGCGGCTGGCGATTCTCATCGGTGACGATGAGCTGGGCAAGGGCCTGGTGACGCTACGCGACCTGAAAGCGGCGGACCAGTTCACCGTCCCACGAGCCGATCTCGTGGCTCGGGTGGAGGAGATGTTATGAAGCGACATGCCGCCGGCACTCTGGGGCGGGCCGATCTGGGTGAGCGGGTACTGCTCCAGGGTTGGGTCCATCGGCGCCGCGACCTGGGTGGTTTGGTGTTTATCGATCTGCGGGACCGGAGCGGGATCGTCCAGGTGGTGGTGCGGCCGGAAGAGCATCCCGAGCTGTCGGAGGTCGTCGACCCGGTGCGCAACGAATGGGTACTCGAGATCGAGGGTGAGGTGGCCGAGAGGTCGGCCGGCAACGTCAACCCGGACATGGCCACCGGCGAGGTCGAGGTAAACGCCGACCGCGCGGTGATACTCGCGCAGTCCGAGCCGCTGCCCCTGGAGGGCGATGCCACCGAAGAGACGCGGTTGCGCTATCGGTATCTCGATCTGCGCCGGCCGGAGTTTCAACGCAACCTGATGCTGCGTCACCGGGTAACGCTCGAGACCATCGAGCACTTCGACGAGCAGGGATTTGTCCATATCGAGACGCCGATTCTCACCCGCTCGACCCCGGAGGGGGCGCGCGACTATCTGGTACCTAGTCGTGTGCAGAAGAGCACCTTCTACGCCCTGCCCCAGTCGCCACAGCTCTTCAAGCAGATTCTCATGGTGGCCGGGCTCGAGCGCTATGTCCAGATCGCTCGCTGTTTCCGCGACGAGGATCTGAGGGCCGAGCGTCAGCCGGAGTTCACACAGGTCGACGTGGAGATGTCGTTCCCCAGCGAGGACGAGCTCTTCGCGTTGATCGAGGGTTTGTTTGCGCGCATCTTTCCGCTCGGGGGTATAGAGCCCGAGGTGCCGTTTCCCCGCCTGCCCTATTCGCAAGCCATGGCGCGCTTTGGCAGCGACCGGCCCGATCTCCGGTTCGAGCTCGAGATCGTCGATCTGACCGAGGTCCTCGGCGACAGCGAGTTTCGTGCCTTCCGCAAAACGGTATCCGACGGTGGAACGATCCGAGGCTTTGGGATACCGGACGCCGCCGGAGCGAGTCGCAAACAGGTCGACGGGTGGGCGTCGATTGCACAAAGCCATGGCGCGGCGGGTGTCTTGACGCTGCGACGCCAGAATGGGGAGACGGTATTTGGTGTCAAGGACGTGCTGAGCGAAGGCGAGCTCGAGAAGGCGACCGAGCTTCTCGGGCTGGAGGAGGGAGGCATGGCCTTGTTGGTAGCGGCCACCAGTTCGGTGGCGGCGGCCTCCCTGGGTGCGCTGAGGGTGGAGTTGGCCCGCCATTACGAGCTCATCCCCGAGGATGAGCACTCCTTTGTCTGGATCACCGAGTTTCCGCTGTTGGAGTGGGACGACAGATCCGAGCGCTGGTTCTCCTGTCACCACCCGTTTACCAGCCCGGATCCACGGGATCTTCATCTCCTGGACTCCGACCCCGGGTCGGTGCGGGCCCAGGCCTACGACGTGGTGATGGACGGAGTGGAGTTGGGTGGGGGATCGATTCGTATCCACGACCGTCAACTACAGGAGCGGATGTTCGAAGTGCTGGGGATCAGCCGCGAGGAGGGACGCGAGAGGTTCGGGTTTCTCCTTGACGCTTTGCGCTATGGAGCACCGCCCCACGGGGGACTGGCGCTGGGGCTGGATCGGATCATCATGCTCATGGCCGGCACCTCGTCGATCAGAGATGTCATCGCCTTTCCCAAGACGACTTCGGCGACCTGTCTGATGACCGACGCTCCGTCGGCTGTGGATACCGGCCAGCTCCGCGAGCTGGGGATCTCACTGCTCGAGCCGGGGCCTGACGACAAAGCCAAAAGTTAGGGGAGCGGTGTCCGCAATCACCACCCTCAGTCTCCGCCATCCGCAGGGAGACACTCCGATTCATGTGGGAGCGGGGGCGCTGGCGGCATGTCGGCCGGATCTGGCCGCCTGGATAGAAGGCCGGACGGTGTTTATCGTCGCTCCTGCCAGGGTGCGGGAGCTGCACGGTGAGCAGTTGGAGGAGACGCTGGCGGCTGCCGCCCACCGCCATTGCCTCGAGGTGCCGGATGGGGAAGAGGCCAAGGAGCTCAGAGTGGCCGAGCGTCTGTGGGCGGAGATGCTCACCAGTGGCGGCAAGCGAGACAGTCGTGTCATCGCCTTTGGCGGTGGCAGCGTCGGCGATCTGACCGGTTTTGTGGCCGGCTGTTTTCTCCGCGGCGTCGAGTTCCTGCAGGTACCGACGACCCTGCTCGCCCAGGTAGATGCCGCCGTCGGCGGCAAGACGGGAATCAACCAACCGGCGGGAAAGAACACAATCGGCCTTTTTCATCACCCGTGGAAGGTAGTGGCGGATACCGAGTTGCTCGGGACTTTGCCCGCACCCGAGATCCGTTCGGGGCTGATGGAGGTTCTCAAGATGGGGATTCTGTCGTCACCCAAGCTGTTCACCCGGCTGGAGGATGGGTTGGAAGACCTGCTGGCCGGCGATCCCCAGGCGCTGGCCCCGGCCGTAGCGGCGGCCATCCAAGGCAAGATCGACATCGTGGAGCGAGACCCGACGGAGAAGGGGGAGCGACGACTGCTGAATCTCGGCCACACCCTGGGACACGCGCTGGAGACAGCGTTGGGCTATAGAGCGCTGCGGCACGGCGAAGCGGTGGCCTACGGCACGCTGTTTGCCACCCGCCTGGCGCTGAGACGGGGGCAGCTCGACCCGGTCATTGCCGATAGGATCGGCGGGTTGATCGGACGCTTCCGGTTACCCGAGCTCCCCGCGGTGGCGACCCGCGATCTCATAGAAATCATGGCTCGCGACAAGAAGGCCCGGGAATCCGGCCTCAGCTGGATCCTGCCGCGAGGGCTGGGTGAGTGTGAGATCGTTGCCGATATCGCGGAGTCCGAGGTTTTGCAGGCTCTCGAGCCGTTTCTGACCGATCCATTTGTGGGATAGTCCGCTGTCGGGAAACCGGACAAATACTATAATCATCGTGCGATTCTGGGTCGAGACGGGCCTCTCGCGAAGGAGAGGTGTAAGTGCTCAGAGATCGCCCGATGGGGGTGTGCTCCGTTGAGTATTTTCGCCCAGCTGAGGCTGCGGCACTTCCTGTTCCTACTATTGGTCCTCTCCGGTCTGGTGCCGTTGGTGGTCAGCAGCACCCTGCTCATCCGGCAGAATCGCGAGATCTTCGAGACCCAGGAGAAGGGCTATCTGACGCGGTCGGCTCGATTTCTTTCGGTCGAGCTGAATGGCTACCTGCTCTCCACACGGCGCCAGCTGAGCCAGCTGGGAAGCATGGTGATGGTCGCTCCCTCGGCCGAGGGAGAGGAAGAGAAGCTACGCCAATCGTGGCTGGTCGAATACCTGCAGGATTTTCTCGCCACCAACCCCAACCTGGTTGCCGTCCGCGTGCTGAATGCACAGGGTAGGGGGCCCTACTCGGCGTCGGCTCGGCTCTCGCAGTCGCTGCTGTCCGCCATGAACGATGCCTTTGTCGCGGCCCGCGAGCAGGAGGACTCGGCCTACAGCTTCCAGGTCATGGGCGAGTCCAACGACCCGGTATCGATATTGACCGTGTCGATCCCGTCGAGCTCGGAGGGTGACGACCTCTTTGTACAAGGTCTGACTCGACTGCGTCAGATGGAGACGCTCTTCGAGCGGGAGTCGGCCGGAGACGTTGCCGTCTTTCTGATCGACCGTGATGGATCTCTCCTCTGGTCGGGCGCGGCTACGGAGGAGATGCAGCAGGCGGTCGGGGAGTCGCGCCTGGTGCAGGACTTTGTTGCCAGGCCCCTAAACATGACCCAAGAGTATCCGTTGGAGGTGGGCGGTAAGACCGTGAGAATGCTTGGCCGCGTCAGTCCGGTCACCGAGACGGGTTGGGGAGTGGTAGTGCACAGACCGGCCAAGCTGGCCTTTGCGGCGGTGCGGGAGATGATCGTCAACACCGCCGTGTCCACCGCCCTGCTCGTGACCCTGGCCTTGGCTGTAGCCATCTTTGCGGCGCGCAAGGTCAGCCAGCCGATCCAGGATCTGGCCGACACCACGCACCAGATCGCGGCCGGCCACTTCGGCAAGCGTCTCCCGCGCATCGGTCCCGGCAAAGAGATCGGGGATCTGGCCGAGGACTTCAACCGCATGAGCGGTCACGTCGAGAGCTATGTCGACCGACTCCAGGACGCCGCGCAGGAGAATCGTGAGCTCTTTATCGGCTCGATGCGGTCCTTTGTCGCCGCGATCGACGCCAAAGACCCCTACACCCGCGGGCATTCGGAGCGGGTGGCCACCTACAGCCGCATCATCTCCAAATCGCTCGGGCTGACCGAGACCGAGCAACACAAGATCTGGGTGGGCGCGTTGCTCCACGATGTCGGCAAGATCGGCATCGAGGATCGCATCCTGACCAAGGGCGGAGTGCTGAGCGAGGAAGAGTACGACCAGATGAAGCTCCATCCGGTGATCGGCGCGCAGATCATGAGTCGGATCGAGCAGCTAAAGGAGATGATCCCGGCGATTCGCTGGCACCACGAAGCGTGGAACGGCAGCGGTTATCCCGACGGTCTCAAAGGGGAGCAGATTCCGCTGTCGGCACGAATCGTAGGCGTGGCCGATTCGTTCGACGCGATCACTACCAATCGGCCTTACCAGCGTGCCTACGAACCCGATTTTGCGGTAGAGACGATTACCCGTCTCGCCGGCACGCGATTCGATGCCAAGGTGGTGACGGCTTTTCTCCAGGCCTTCGAAAGTGGTCAGATTCAAAAGCGGACGACACCGCCACCCACCGCCGAAGAAATGCGCGCCGTGGCTACCAGCTGATCTAATCGTTCAGGTCCGAAACTCGAATGCCCTTTCAGTACGTTCTGGCGAATCTCCTGGCGGAGGATCCGAACACGATCGGCGTCCTGTTTCTGGACGACTCCGGCGAGACCATCGATCTCGTGTGTGCCGAGTACAGCCCTTTCGAGATGAAGGTCGCAGGTGCTTATCTCGGCATCTACCTGCGGCGGATCGGTGAGATTCTCGAATCCTCGCGGCTGGGCTCGACGCGCGAGTTCCACATCGAGAGGGAGCGTCTCCACTTCCATGTCACAGCTCTCCCGGATGGCTACTTTTTGGCGCTGGTCCAGCGCAGCCCGGCAGTGGTGGCGCGAGCCCGTGCAAGACTGCAGCATGCGGCCACCGAGCTGACAAGGGTCGTGTTCGAATCCTGAGCCGATGACCAAGGAGCAGTCTTTCGATCCCTCGCCGGCGGCGATGCCGACCGCGCCGGACAAGAAGAGTTTCTGGGGCAAGCTCAAAAAGGGTCTGTTCATGACCCATACCGAGGTCCTGGAGCGCCTGGATGCGGCGATGTCGGGAAGAGCGGTGCTGGACGAGGAGGTGCTGGAGCACCTCGAAGAGATCCTCATCAGCACCGATCTGGGTGTCGAGACCACTCTCGAGCTCATCGAAAAAACCAGGGAGAACGCCAAGGGACTGGCCGGGGGAGACATTGTCCGTCTGCGTCAGATGCTGGTGGACGAGATGGCGATCCTGCTGCTGGATGCGCCCCAGCCGCCGGCGCGGGGCGACACGACATTGGTGACACTGCTGGTAGGCGTCAACGGCTCCGGCAAGACGAC